>CAMBZO010000141.1 GCA_945872195.1 Akkermansia muciniphila
TTACCGGCCCCCAGTCCCATAGTGACCACCAACCCGTTGCCGTATGTCGGTCCAGTCTTCCATAATGCGATACATGCTTCATTGTTGATGAAGAGACCGCACTTTTGAACCGCCCTGTCACATCCGTGACCCCGCCGGACTTTTCGACCGGCGTTTAAAATTGGCTGGAAAAGTTCGCCGGTTACAGCTTCAACAAGTCGCACGCCTACGCCTACGCCATGGTGGCTTACCAGACTTCGTATCTGAAGGCCAACTACCCCGATGAGTTTCTCAGTGCGATGACCCAAACCGGTGTCGATGCGGAATTGCGTGAGGACACAACGCCCGGCAGACTTTCATCATGAACCGAATTCCATTCACCGCCGCCCTACTCTCGGCCTTGCAATTTGCTTTCATCGTTACGGCGCAGAATACGCCAGCGGCAGGCCTCGCTCCCTATCCCGGTTGGCAGCATTCCGGAGCGCTCACGATTCTCACCACGCCTGAGGGCGCGAACCTGCCGGCTTCGGCGCTGGAGACCGACTTCCCATTGCTGGTGCGGCTGGACAAGGATTGGTTTGCTTTCAGCCAGGCGAAGACCCGCGGCGAAGACATCCGCTTTGCCAGCAGCACGGGCACGCCACTGGCCTATCAGATCGAGGAGTGGGATGCGGCAAAGGGCAAGGCGAGCATCTGGGTGCGCATCCCGCAGATCAAAGGCAACCAGCGGCAGCAGCTCAAACTGCATTGGGGCAATGCCGATGCGGCCAGCGAGTCGAAAGGTTCGGCCGTGTTCAACGCGGACAATGGCTACGTGACCGTGCTGCACATGGATGGGGCGCTGCGCGACGAACTTGATTCGCTCACGCCCAAGGATCAGGGCACGACCACCGCAGCCGGACTCATCGGCGAGGCCCGTCATCTCAAGCGTGGCACAGGCATTCTCGGCGGCGCGCACGTCACGAACTATCCGTTCGGCGATGGCGCTTTCACTTCGGAAGCGTGGTTCCGGGCGGAGTTGGCGGGGACGACAATTTTTTACTGGGGCCGCTATGCCACGCGGCTCAACGGCAAAACAGGGGACGGCAATGAAGTCGGCCTTAACATCGGAGCGCCCGCGAGCCTGAACTGGGCCTCCGATGGACCTGGCGGGGCCAGCGCTGCGACGGGGCCCGTCCTCGGTCAATGGAATCATGTCGCTGCCACCTATGAAAACGGCACCAATAGGATCTACGTCAACGGCAAGCTCGATGGACTCCGCTACCACAAGGCCGCGATGTCGATCGTGAAGGATATCGTGGTGAGCATCGGTGGGATGCGGGGGACAGATTTCCGGTATGTCGGCGCCATTGACGAATTGCGTGTCTCGCGCGTCGCTCGCTCTGCGGATTGGATGAAACTGCAATACGAAAACCAGAACGCCCTGCAGTCCTTGGTTGGCCCCATCGTGCCGAAGGGATCAGATTTCTCGCTCAGCCACCAGGCGATCCAGCTTCAGGAAGGCAAGAGCGTCACGGTCGTTGCCCAGGCGGGCGGAGCGCAGAAACTTTATTGGACTCTCAAACGGTACGGCGTGGAAACGCTTGCGGCGGTGGACCGGTTTTCCTTCACGCTGCCGGCCGGCCGAGTGACGACGAACACCGAGTTGACGCTGCAATGCAAGGCCGTGTTTGCGGATGGCGTAAAAAACAAGGACATCCCGGTCGTGATCACAGAGGCCGTTCCCGAACCGATCGTCACGCTGCAAGCACCGGCGAACTGGAATGGAAGGGAGACCATTGAAGTGGTTCCGACGGTCAGCAATCTCGCCGCGATGCGGGCCAAGGGAGCGGGTGATTTGAAAACAGCCTGGACCGTTTCTGGCGGTGCCGTGACCAAGGAAATCCAAGCCGACAGGCTCATTCTCAAGCGCTCCCAATACAGCGGCCCCATCATCGTGCGAGCCGCAGTCAACAATGGCGGCGCAGACACTATTGCGAAGGCCACGATTCATGTGACCGAACCCAAAGTTGACGCGTGGGTGCAGCGCACACCGGGGAAGAATGAGCAACCCGAGGAGAATCAGTTCTACGCCCGCGACGACAAAAACGAGGGCACGCTCCATTTCAACGGGACCCTGACCGAACCTGCTGACATCGTGTTTCTCAAGCTCCATGCCGACAACAGGCTCATCAAGACCGAGAGCCAGAAGCCCGGCACGGACAAAAGCTACGCGTTCACGGCCAAACTCCAGCCGGGCCTGATCAAATACAAAGTGGAGTTCGGCACAAAGACCGGGGGTGCCGAAACGGTTTTGAAAACGGTGGGCAATCTTGTCTGCGGCGACGCCTACATCATCGAGGGGCAATCCAACGCCGAAGCCACGGGGCCGAACAACGGTCCGACCGTGGATGCCGAAACTCCGCTGAGCACCTGGATTCGGAGCTACGGCAATCAGCATGCGGGCAGCACCAAGGGCGGTTGGGGCAACGCCATCCGCACCCGGATCTGGGGCAGGCCGGATTATGGCGTCGGCCAGATTGGATCGTGGGGCATGGTGCTCGCGACCAACCTCGTGACGATGCATCAGATTCCCGTCTGCATCATCAACAGCGCCTATGGCGGCACGCCCATCCACCTGCATCAGCCGAATCCCACCAATCACTTTGATACGAGCGGCGAATTCTACGTCAGCCCCTACAAGATTTACGGCGGCCTGATCACGCGCGTGACGGCCGCCAAACTGACGCACGGCATTCGCGGCGTGCTCTGGCACCAAGGCGAAAACGACCAGGGCAGCGGCGCGCCCACTGGCGACAGCAACTGGAAATCCTACCAGCAATACTTCATGGACATGACCGCCGCGTGGAAGCAGGACTTCCCCAACATTGAGCACTACTACGTGTTTCAGATCTGGCCCAGCGGCTGCAACATGGGCGGCACGGTGGCAGGCGACATGTTGCTGGAGGTGCAGCGCACCTTGCCATCGCTCTATTCCAATATGCGCATCATGTCCACGCTTGGCATCGTCAGCAAGTCGAGCGGGCGTGGGCTGTGTCATTTTGATGAAGAAGGCTACGCACAAATCGCCCGGCTGATCAGCCCGCTAGTGGAACAGGACAACTACGGACTGGACCGGACCAAAGTGTTCCGCGCGCCGAATCTCCAGCGCGCGTATTTCACCAGCGCCGCGAAAAACGAAATCACTCTGGAGTTCGATCAGCCCATGATTTGGAAAGAGGAATGCAAAGCATGGATCGAACTCGACGGTAAAGCCGCCCCCGTCAGAGCCGGCCAGGTCGCAGGCCACGCCATCACACTCCAATTGAGCGCGCCGAGCAGCGCCAAAGCCATCGGGTATATTTCTGGGAGATCGTGGGACGGAAAACCGGACAGGCTGCTCTACGGCGCCAACGGCGTTGCCGCGCTGGCGTTTTCGGCGGTGCCTCTCGCACCCTCGGCCGCATCAGACACGCAACACTCGCGGTGAGACCCTGATTTCCAAACCATCACCACCATGAATCTCCGCGCTTGGATTGGCTCGCTTGTTTCCCTCGCCGTCTGGCTGGTTGGACTCGCTTCGAGCCACTCCGCGCCAGCCACCGCCCCGCCCACGCCTCCCAACATCGTGGTCATCCTGGCGGACGACTTGGGCTGGATGGATCTGCATTGTCAGGGCAACCCGCTGCTTGACACACCGCAGCTCGATCGTCTGGCGAAACAGGGCATGCGATTTACCGATGCCTATGCCGCCGCGCCGGTCTGCACACCCACCCGCGCGGCCATGATGACCGGCAAATCTCCCGCGCGATTGGCCATTACCAATCACGCGCCCGGGCATCGGCCGGGATTCGTGCCGAAAGGACAAGACTTGGCTGAGGCAGAAACTTTGACCTACCTGCCGCTGGGTGAAGTCACCATCGCGGAGCGGCTGAAGAACGCCGGCTACGCGACGGGATTCATCGGCAAGTGGCACCTTTCCCACCGCAAAGGGGCGGATGCAAATGGGCCGTGGGAACCGCAACTGCGTCCGGAGCACCAGGGATTTGATCTCAACATAGGTGGTTGCGACCGGGGCGGACCGCCCAGCTTTTTCGAGCCTTACGGGATTCCCAACATTCCACCGCGGCGCAAGGGAGATTACCTGCCGGAGCGTCTCGCGGACGAATGCATTTCCTTTCTCCGCACCAACCAGGCAAAGCCCTTCTTCCTCTGCTGGTGGGACTACTCCGTTCATTATCCCATCCAGGCGCCCGAGCAACTAATTCAGAAATACCGCCAGCGTCCCGGCGTCAAGGACCCTGCTTACGCCGCCATGATCGAAGGTATGGACACCGCGATCGGCCGGGTGCTGCAAGAACTGGATTTCCTGGGACTGGCCACCAACACGCTCGTCCTGTTCACTTCGGATAACGGCTCGCTCTTCGGCAATGAACCGCTGCGCGCGAACAAAGGTTTCCTCTACGAAGGCGGCATCCGTGTTCCTTGGATTGTGCGCTGGCCGGGCATCGTCAAACCCGGTTCCACTTGCTCCGTCCCGGTGATCAGCACTGATACCTATTCCACGCTGCTCGAAGCCGCCGGCCTCAAGCCGGTTCCCGAGCAAGCTCCCGATGGCGAAAGCCTGCTGCCGTTGCTGCGACAAACCGGTTCACTCCAGCGCAAGGCCCTCTATTTCCACTACCCCAATTACGCCTTTCACCAGCGCAACCGATTGGGCGGCGCCATCCGGGAAGGCGACTTCAAACTGATCCGGAATTACGATGATGACTCGCTGGAGCTTTACAATCTTGCCGCCGATCTCGGCGAGACGCGGAACCTCTCCGCGACCCATCCCGAGATGACGCAACGGTTGACAGCCAAACTCGAGTCCTGGCTCAAGTCATCCGGCGCCCGGATGCCCGCTCACGTTTCTTCGAAGCCATGAGCAAAGTAACTTCAGCCATTCAGATTGGTCCCCAGCCAGGGCAACCGCTCGGGATCATCGGACTCGGGTTGCTGGGTGGCGCTTTGGCGGAGCGCGCGTTGACCGGCGGCCTTGCGGTGCTGGGTTTTGACCTGGATGACGGCCGCCGCGCGTCATGCCAACAATCTGGTGGCCAAGTGGCGGCGTCGGCAAAGGGCTGGCCGAGGCGATGGCGGAACTCAAACAACTGAAGCAAGGGAAGTGATGAAAACCTCACTCCGCTCGTTCGCCCTCGTCGCCGCTGCCAAAGCATGAAATCAATTCGCACGCTCGTCGCGCTGCTAGCACCGCTGTTCGCGGCACAGGCGGCTGCAAATTTCTGGGATGCGATAGCCGTTTCACCGAGCACCACGCGGCCGCCCGAAGTTTTCGATGGTTACTGGAACAGCCAGTTTCTGCGGGTCAATCGCGAGGTTGCTGCGCCCAAGGACTGCCAGTTGGTTTTCTTCGGGGATTCGATTACTTGGTCGTGGTCGCTGGGCCCGGCCACTGGCAAAGCGATTTGGGAAAAACAGTTCGCCCCCTACAGCCCAATCAACATGGGCAACTCCGGCGACATCACCCCGGTCATGCTGCATCGGGTCACTCGCGGCAATCTCGACTTCCCCGCAGGCCGGCAGCCCAAAGTCGCGGTGCTGCTCTGCGGCATCAACAACTTCGGCGTCACCACAAGCGCCGGTGGCAAAGAAGTGTGGGACCTCGGCGCCAAGTGCCCGCCGCAGGACATCGCCGACGGCCAGAGGGCCATCGCACAGGCGTTCCGCCGTAGGTTGCCGCAAACGCGCCTCATCATGATGGCCCTGCTTCCTGTCGCCGACCGCGCCAAGTGGGAGAAGTGCCAGCAGGTCAACGCCATCCAAGCTGCCGTCATCAGGAACTCCGACGAGGTCGCCTTCATCAACCTGCAAGACAGTTTTCTACTGCCCGATGGCACCATCAACAAATCACTTTTCACCGACGGCCTCCACTTGAGCGCGGCGGGATACCAAACCTGGGCGAACGGCATCGCTGCCAAGCTTGACGAGTTCGTGAAAGCCCCGCCGCTCACCCCGGGGAAAATCATGCTGGTCGGCGGCTCGGCGACCGAAGGCATGGATTGCAGCCGTTCCTACCGAAGCCACCTGGATGGCCTGATGCGCCAGAAAGGCCACCTCATTGATTTCGTCGGCAGCCGGCACAAACACAACGACGACAAGTCTGAGACCGACAGCTACCAGTTCGACCCTGACCACGAGGGCCATGCAGGAAAGAGCTTCGCCTGGTTCGCGGAAAATATGCCTCGGCTTTTGGCGCAGAACACCCCCGATATCGCCCTGCTCCAACTCGGAGCCGAGGACAGCGCCCAAAACGTCAACGCGGTCATCGCCTCACTGCGCGCCAAGAACCCCAAGGTTAGAATCGTGCTCGCCCACCCCGACAAACACGCGCTTTCCACTGCACGGCCTCCTGTCGTTGTCGCCAACATCGGCATGGACCCCAACACGAAAACCCCCAGCGTGGAAGAAGCGAAAAAGATTGCCGCGATTCTCGCCGAAGCCATTTCACCACTCATTCCCTCAAGGAAAACGCCCGGAGCACGATGAAACCAATCCTCAAGAATATGTAAACGCCGGTTGAAAAGTGCGGCGGTCACCGCGGCGACGTCGGCCGAGCCACGTAGTTCCTGGGGGAGGTAAAATCGCTGGAGGACCAGAGCGGCAATACCCGCAGTTGACGCGATGGGTGACGGCTGTGATGCCCGCTCCACAACGGTCGCAGTTGGATTTGTTGACCACGTTCAAGTTCGACTGGAAATTGTGGCAGCCTAGTGCAATGTAACCGTTGAATCGGCTACGGTCTGATCCTTTGTTTTGTGTTGGAGTAAGTCCACCTTACAGGGGTCGCGGTTTTGTTGTAGTGGCGAATATAGCGCAGGAGTTTAGAGCGCAGGTCGGGAAGGGAGTTGAAGACGCC
>CAMBZO010000142.1 GCA_945872195.1 Akkermansia muciniphila
CCCGCCTCCTGGATGACGCCCGCGACGCTGGCGTTGATGACGGCGGTGGGGCCGCCGGACTGGGCGACGAGCAAATTACCTGTGAGTTCAGACATAAAAATGTGGCGTGCGCGGACATTGTTCTGCCTGGAAATTCAGGAAGTGGAAGCCGCCCAGCACGAGCGGGGCGCACCCTGCCAACCGACCGGAATGGTGTCAAAGGAGGATTTGAGCAGCCACTTCAGCGGGCCGCATTCGGGCACTGCCCCGGAGAGAACGCCTCCGGGCCGCAGCGGGTGAATCGCGCGCGGGCGTGAAGTTCACAGCCCGCCGGCTTCGTGCGCCTTGTCCTACTACAATCCGGCTTTTTCCTTTGCGGCCCCGCGTCTGGCCGCTAGAACCTTGCCCGCTAAAATAACGAACATCCCTATGTCATCACGTCTTGCCAACAAGTGGGTTCTCATCACCGGAGCTTCCAGCGGGTTCGGAGCGGCCGCCGCCCGCGCGTTCGCCGCGGAGGGTTGCAACCTCATCCTCGGCGCACGGCGCACGGACAAGCTCGAGGCCGTCGCCGCCGAGGCCCGCAAGCTCGGCGCGCCCAGCGCGGTCTTCCACAAACTCGACGTGAGCGACACGAAGAGCGTGAACCGCTTCGCCGAGTGCATCCCCGCCCTGACGCCGCAGATTGACGTGCTCGTCAACAACGCCGGCGGCGCCCACGGCATTGACACCGTGGCCAACGGCAAGGACGCGGACTGGGAGGCGATGGTGCAGGTGAACCTGCTCGGCGTCATGCGCGTGACCCGCGCCATCCTGCCCTACATGGTGAAGAACCCCGGCAGCTACATTCTCAACATCGGATCGGTGGCAGGCCGGCAGGCTTACGAAGGCGGCTCGGTGTATTGCGGCGTGAAGGCGGCGGAGATCATGATCACCCGCTCGCTGCGGCTCGAACTCAACGGCACCGGCGTGCGCGTGGGCACCATTGACCCCGGCATGGCGGAGACCGAGTTCTCAATGGTCCGCTTCAAGGGCGACGAACAACGCTCGAACAAAGTTTACGAAGGCGTCGAGCCTCTCACGGCCAACGACATCGCTGAAATCCTCGTCTGGTGCGCCAGTCGCCCTGCCCACGTGTGCATTGATGAGCTGCTGGTGAAATGCACGGATCAAGCGGCGGTCCACAAACTCCATCGCCGTCCGGTGGCGAAGTAGGCGCTAATCAGTCGGCGGGATGATCCGCAGCAATTGCACCACGTCCTCGTGGTTGCGCTTCGCCGCCAGCGCGCTCGCCGTCTGGCCGGAGACATCAACGAAAGTCGGGTCGGCTTTGCGTGCGAGCAGCAGCTTCACCGCTTCCGTGTGCCCTTGCTGCGCAGCTTGATGCAACGCGGAATGACCCTGACGGTCGCGCACGTTCACCTCCGCACCGCCATCCAGCAGCCGTTTGATCACCTCCACGTGCCCACCGGTGGCGGCGCGATGCAGGGCGGTCTCCCCGAGGTTGTCCACGGCTTTCAAATCCGCGCCGCCGCGTAGCAGCGCCTCGATGGCGGGCAGCGAGCCGCGCACCGCTGCATGGAACAGGGGCGTGACGCGCTGGCGGTTGCGCTGATTGGGGTCTGCCTTCATCGCTAGCAGCGCGTTGATGATGTCCGGGACGCCCGCGAACGCCGCGCCATGCAGCGGCGTGTGGTCGGCGAAATCGGTCGCGTTCACGTCCGCCCCGTGTTTGAGGAGAAGTTCCACGAGCGGCAGGCCGGCCTGCGCACAGGCGAAATGCAGCGGCGTGCGGCGCAAGTCGTCGTGGCCCTGCACCATCGTCGGGCTTTGCTTGACCAGCACCTCCGCCTCGGCGAGCTGGTTCTTCAGTGCGGCATGGCGCAGTGGCGCGGAGCGGGAGATCGCCGTTTCCTTCGCGCCTCGCTCCAATAGCAACACGACCATGTTCGTGTGGCCGCGATCCACCGCGACCGAGTAGGGCGTGCCGCCGTAGTTGTTCGTCGCGTTCGGGTCTGCGCCCTGATTCAGCAGGAGCTGCACGACATCCACGTTCGGTTTCTGGCCGGAGACAGCGAGGTTCAACGCTGTCTGGCCGTAGGCATCGCGCGCGTTGACGAGGTGCGGCGTCTCGCGCAATCGCGCGCCGAGCTCGGGCAACTCCGCCTTCTGGGTCAAGTAGCGGAGACGCGCGGCGCGCGAACGGTCGTCCTCCCGCGCGCCCGCTTTGAGCAACAGGTCCGCCGTCTTCCGCTTGTTCATCTCGCGGGCCACGGAAAGAGGCGTCTCGCCCCGGAGATTCGCCGGCGGGTTCGGGTCCGCGCCGAGCTGGAGCAGCAGCGGCACCATCTGCGGGGACTGGCCCAGGAAGGCCGCGACGTAGAGCGGGGTATCGCCTTTTTCGGTGCGCTCGTTGACGCGCTGGGGGTCGGCCTTGAGCAACTGCTTCACGCGCTCAATGTCGTGTGCCATGACGGCATTGTGGATATCTCCCGCAGGCAACGCCACCGGTGGCACCTCGGCTGTGGCTGGAGCCGGGGCGGCGGTGGACTTCTGCGGTGCGGGTTTGCAGGATACGAGCGTCCCGACCAGCGCAGCCAGTAGGACAGCCGCCCAGATGAACCGGCCGTTCACGAAACGTATCCCGAGTTGGAGAAAATGACCGGCAACTTGACGTCCGCGCGCACGCTGGCGGCGGTGGCGATGAGTGCGAGGGCGGCGAATAGCGCCAAGACGGAAGTGTGAAACGAACGTTTATGCATGGCGGAATTACCCGCGAAGCCCGGCAGTGCGTCAACCGGAAAGACGGGGGAGGAGGCAGAAGGCAGAAGTCAGGAGTCAGCGGTCAGCGGTCAGCCAGCCACAGCCGTTACTTATCTCTTCTGCCTTCTGGCTCCTGACTCCTGACTTCTGCCTTCCCCCGGCCGCGTGCCTCTGTTGTCATCCGCGCATGGCAAAAAAGAATTCCCGCAAGCCCCTCAAGAAAGTCCTCATCCCCATCGGCGACGCCACGGAAGTCATGGACACGCTGTATCCCATTTTTCGCCTGCCGGAGGACGGCTTCGAGGCCGTCGTGTGTGGTCCGGAGGCGAGGCTCTATCACGGAGTGCTGCACGAGATTCCGCCCACCGCCCAGGGCGAGCCGAAGTGGGACATCACGCGCGAGAGCGCGGCGTATCACGTCCGCGCCACTATCGCCTTCAAAGACATCAACCCCGAGGAGTATTGTGGCCTCTTCATCTCCGGCGGGCGCGCGCCGGAATACCTGCGCTACGACCAAGACCTGCTCCGCATCACGCGGCACTTCTTCGCGGCGAACAAACCCGTCGCCAGCGTCTGCCACGGCATCGAAATCCTCACCGCTGCCGATGTCATCCAGGGCCGCACCGTCACCACCGTCGCCAAGTGCCAGCTCGACGCCGAGCAAGGCGGCGCGAAATACGTGAACGAGCGCGTGGTCGTGGATGGCAACCTCGTCTGCTCCCGCGTGTGGATGGACAACACTTGGCTGATGAAAGAGTTCATGGCCCAGCTCAAAAAGTATGTTGGCGAATAACTCTCCAAGCCGGCGGCAGTTTCTCCAAACCGCCGCCCTCGCAGCGCTGGCCAGTTCCGCTTCAGCCGCTGCCCCGGTCCGCCGCGTCGGCCTCGGCTTCAGCCTTTACGGGATGAAGACACTGCCCGTCGAGCAAGCCATCCGCGTCTGTGCGGAAACCGGTTTTCACGACCTTGAGTTCGCGCTCAATCCTGGTTATCCGACCGAGCCAAAGCTGCTCTCCCCCGCGCAGCGCAAGGAAATCCGCGCGCAGCTCGGCTCGCTCGGACTGCGCCTCACTTCGCTGATGGACAACCTCCATCTCACCGCTGATGAGCCAACGCACGCGACGAACTTGGAGCGCATCAAGTCCGCCGCACAACTCGCGCATGACCTCGCGCCCGACGCGCCGCCGTTGCTCGAAACCGTCATGGGCGGCAAGCCCGCCGAGTGGGACAAGGTGAAAGCACAGATGGCCACGCGCCTCGCCGACTGGGCCAAAGCTGCAGCCGCCGCCAAAATCACCCTCTGCATCAAGCCGCACGTCGGTGGCGCCGCGCACCTGCCGGAACACGCGCTCTGGCTGCTCGATCAGGTGAAGCACCCGTCTGTGAAGCTCGCCTACGACTTCAGCCACTACCAACTGCGCGGCCTCGACCTCGGCAAGAGCCTTGCCGCGCTGCTGCCGCACACGGCGTTTATCCATGTGAAGGACGCAATCGGTGACGCAGCGAAGTTCCAGTTCGCACTGCCGGGCGAGGGGACGATTGACTACGCGGATTACTTTCGCCGCCTGAAAGCCGCGAACTGGCAAGGCTCCGTATGCGTGGAAGTCAGCGGACAGATTTTCGGCAAGCCCGGCTACGATCCCATCGCCGCCGCGAAGAAGTGCCACGCCGCTCTCTCGCCCGCGTTCAAGTCAGCGGGCCTCTGAGCTTCACAACCGCTCCGCCAGCGCCGCGCTGCTCGCGGCCATGACTTCCTTGTGCAGCGAGTTCCCGTGCGCATCAATCGTGACGACGGCGGGGAAGTTCTCGATTTCCAATTCCCAGATGGCCTCGGGCGAGCCGAACTCCTCGGCGAAATACACGTTGCGCACCCGCTTCACGCACTCGGCCAGCACCTGTGCTGCGCCGCCGATCGCGTGCAGGTAAACGCAGCCGTGTTCCTTGCAGGCCGCGAGCGTCTTCTCGCCCATGCCGCCCTTGCCGATGACCCCGCGCACGCCGAAGTCGCGGATGATCTGCCACTGATACGGCTCCTCACGGATGGACGTGGTGGGGCCGGCGGCGGTGCATTTGTAGGAGCCGTCAGGCTGCTTCATCATCACCGGGCCGCAGTGGTAGATAATGCCATCGCGCAGCGAGACGCCCGGCGGCAGCGCGCCACCCTCGTGCAGATACTTATGCACCGCGTCGCGCCCGGTGAAGACGACGCCAGAGATGAGGACCTCCTCGCCGACTTTGAGCGCGCGGACCTGGGCTTCGGTGAAGGGGAATGAAAGTTTGGTCATCGCAATACTTGAGCTGGTTCATGGCTTCTGGCTCGCCGGTTTGTCATTCAGCGCCAGCACGGCTTCCTCGGCGTGCTCGCGTTCCCTCGCCGCCACAATCTGGCGCAGTTCCTCCGCGTTACGAACCACAGGTCCGGGATGCAGGTGCGCCGCTTCCCATTTCCGCAAATTCTCAAAAAAGCGGTCCGCATCGTAATCGGCTTCAGCGGCCAATTGATCTTTGATCCGCCAGACTTCTTCGAGAATCGGATTGCCTTTCATGCGCTCATTCTCCTGCAAGCTCGATGGGAGTGCAAACCTCCGGTAACACCAGCCCATGTCCGGCCATGAACTTCCGAACCCGGCCGAGCAAATGCGGATTTGCCAGATGCCGGCAGTTCCATGTGAGCAGAATGTCCACCCGATGTTGGGAGGCCACGACCGCATGAATGGCATCAGACGCTGCCGCAGGGGGAAGAATCTGGTCGGCCAGAATCGCGCGAGCCAGGTCGCGCGCAGAATCCGCCACCGCCAGCACCGTTAACCCGGCCAGCGCCTCCACGCGACGAAGGCTCATCTCCGCATCACCCAGACTCGCCTCCCGCCAGACCTCCGACGAGGTCACGCAATGGTAACGCTGCCGCTCGTCCTGCCACCACTGGCGGGTGATTTGCTGGTGCGCGGCGAGGATGGAATCCCGGCTCGGATTCGCCACTAGGTAACTCACAACGGTCGTCTCGATGTAAACGGTTTCCATCGTTCAATGAACCGCGTCGCGCCTAGTGATGACGGTGCCCGAGATGGATACCTCCTCGCCGACTTTAAGCGCGCGGACCTGGGCTTCGGTGAAGGGGAAGGTGAGAGAAATCATAATCGAATTAGTAGAGCCAAGAGTGGATCGCGCCCTCGGCTCCCAGCGTCACGCCCTGCCGGCGATACGCCCAGCACATGTAGCTCACGCTGACGAAGAACGAAGCGGGCACGCGGTTGGCCGCGCAGATTTTCACGCCGAGCAACGTCGTCTTGCCGCCGAAGCCCATCGGGCCAATCCCCAGTTCGTTCGCGGTCTTCAAGATGTCTTGCTCCAGCGCGTCGAGTTCCGGATTCGGGTTGCGGTCGTCGAGGAGGCGGAGGAACTGCTGCTTGCTGAACTCGTAGCCCGTCGCACGGTCGCCGCCGATGCACACGCCGAGGATGCCCGGGCCGCAGCCCTTGCCCTGCGCCTGGAGCACGGCGTCGAGGATGGCTTTGCGACAGCCGTCGAGGTCGCGGTTGGCGTGGAGTTTCTCGGCGGGCAGCGAGTATTGCGCGCCGACGTTCTCGCAGCCGCCGCCCTTGAGCACGAGCCGCACGGAGATTTCCGGCGAGCGATGCTGGTGGAAGTGGATGGCCGGCGCGCCGAGGCCGAGGTTGGTGCCGTCGTTCTTGCCGGTGAGGGAATCCACGGAGTTCTGCCGGAGAAAACCAACCTTGGTCGCCGCCTTTACGGCCTCGCGCGCGGCCTCCTCGAAGGCGATCTGGTCGAAGCCGACGGGGCACTCGATGTAGAAGATCACGCTGCCGGTGTCCTGGCAGATGGGCTGGGACTTGCGCTTGGCCAGCTCGATGTTCTGCTCGATGATCTTCAGCGCGCTGGCGGCGATGGTGCCCTTTTTCTCGTTCTCCAAGGCGGTGACGAGCGCGCGGTTCACGTCATCGGGCAGCTCGGCGGAAGCCCGGCGGATCAGCTCAACCAGCGAGTCTTTCAAAGCGTTCATGCGCGGGCACGGTAGGAAGCGGGCAGGGACGTGTCAACGTGGCGGGCAGGCCGCCGCAGGCCAGACGCAGCGCGCACACGATTACTACTTTCCCTCC
>CAMBZO010000143.1 GCA_945872195.1 Akkermansia muciniphila
CAAGGCGAGCATCCCGCCGATGTGCGAGCCGCCGCGTCCGTTGACGCCGATGACGAGAGAGTTAAGCGTGTCGCCCGGGCTTTTCTGTGCCCAAGAGGTCGGTGCGATGTAGAAGACGCCAGCGGCAGCGCCGGCGGTCTTAAGGAATCTACGACGATCGAAGTATTTCATGTGCGAGTTAGTTGGTTTGTTGTTGTTGGTGGCGGACAGATGGACGCGCCCATGCTTTGAGGGCTTCAGGCTGAGCTTTTCTGACCGACAAGTTTTGGGACATGCTTGCGGGGCAATCTTCAAAGCGCGCCGTCACTTAGCAATCTCATTCTTTGGGCCTGGATTCTCCTGGGTAGCCCGCGAAGCGCGAGTTGCTCTACTTGGGTTTGATCCTATTGCCACGGCGTGCGCAACCGACTACTTTCTCCGGTGTTGAAGCCGGCAGACATCGTTTGAACATGAAACGCGCGACTCAATGCGGATTGCTTCTGGCCGTGTTCGGTGCCGCCGTCATCGCGCGGGCCGACGCGGTCGGCGACTACAAGGTGATTCTCGAGCGCAATCCGTTTGGCCTCAAACCGCCCCCCCCGCCCGCCCCGCCCCCTGCGCCGCCGGAGACGCCGGAGACGCCGACAAAATACAAACTCAGCGGCATCACTGCGCTCTTCAACCCGCCGCGCGCGATGTTCGTGAACGAGGGAATACCCGGCAAACCCGAATACCTCAGCCTCTCGGAAGGCCAGCGTCAGGGCAGCCTCGAAGTCCTCCTAGGCGGGATCAATCTGACGAACGGAGCCGTGCGCGTGAAAATCTCCGGGGAAGAACGCACGCTGTCTTTCGATAAGGACGGACTCAAGCCCGCCGTGGGGCCGCCCGTGATGACGGCTCCTGGCGTGCCGAACCCGCGGTTCGGTCTCAACCCGGTTCCTCCCACGCCGGGCGGCACGATGGTGTCTCCACCGAACTCTCTCCCTGTCACCTACAAATCCGATCTGATGGCGAATCCAATGACACCTGCACCGGGAGCCATCCAGGCTCCCGGCATCGGCCCCGCGACGATTCAGTTTCAAGACACGCCATCGCGGCTGATGCGCACTGTCCCCATCAACACTTCGCAGCAGAATCAGACTTCCCCACCGGCCGCGCCGAATGTTGACCCGGTGGTGCAAACGGTGCAAATCGAGGTGAATCGCGCTGCTACCAAAGCTGCGGTGGCGTCCGGCCAACTACCTCCGCTCCCGCCGACGGACCTGACCGGTCGCTGATTCCTTGTGCTTCAGCGGGTAATCCACCCACCGCCGACCACGAGGTCGTCCTGATAAAATACGCACGCCTGTCCCGGCGTGATGGCCCGTTGCGCTTCGTGGAGTTTCACCTGCGCCCCGCCGTCCGCCGTGGGCGTCACCGTCGCGGGTGTGCCGGGGTGGTTGTAACGAATCTTCGCCGTGACCTCGATGGACTCCGGCGGCTTCTCGAAAGGAATCCAATTGCACCGCTCCACGCGGAACTCGGCGCGGTCCAGCATCGTCTCGTCGCCCACGATCACCCGGTTGGTCGCCGCGTCCAGTTCCACAACGTAGAGCGGCTTGGGTGAGGAAAGGCCGAGACCCTTGCGCTGGCCAATGGTGTAAAACTCGATGCCGTCGTGCTGCCCGAGCTTGCGCCCGTGGACATCCACGATGTCGCCGCGATGCCGCGTCACGAGCTTCGCCGTTTCGAGGAACTTCCCGTAGTCGTTGTCCGGCACGAAGCAGATTTCCATGCTCTCCTCCTTCTCGGCGGTCTTGAGATTGCACTCGCGCGCGAGGTCGCGCGTGTCCGACTTGGTCATGTTGCCGAGCGGGAAGAGGGTGCGCTCAAGCTGCCACTGCTTGAGCGAGAAAAGGAAGTAGCTCTGGTCCTTGCGCGGGTCGCAGCCGCGCTTGAGCAACGTGCGCCCCGTCGTCGCGCACTTCTCCGTCCGCGCGAAATGACCGGTGGCGATGAGCTGCGCGCCGAGTTGGTCCGCGCGGTGCAGCAGCGTGCCGAACTTGAGCCGCTCGTTGCACATCACGCACGGGTTCGGCGTGCGGCCCGCTTTGTATTCCTCCGCGAAGTAGGCGATGACCTGCTTCTGAAACTCCGCCGACTCGTCCACGAGGTAGTAGGGGATGCCGAGCTGATGCGCCACCGCCCGTGCGTCCTTCACGGCCTCGGGACCGCAGCACTTGTCCTCCGCGCGGTTCACGCAATCCTGCGGCCAGAGCTTGAGCGTGACGCCCACGAGGTCGAAGCCCTGTTCCTGCAACAAGGCCGCCGCCGCCGAGGAATCCACTCCTCCGCTCATCCCAATCATCACCCGCGTTTTCTTGGTCTCCGACACGCGGCGGAAGGTAGGCAGGGAGGGCAGGGGAGTAAAGCGGCGCATCCTGCGAAGAGTGAGACTCCGCCCATTTGCCGACGAAGGAGGCGCGAGTGCAACGAGTCTCGCGCTACCACCGCCTTACTCCTTCGTCACGGCTTCGTCCAAGTTCAGCAGCAGGAGCGCGAGGCTGGTCCAGGCGGCGTGTTCGGGGGCGGGGAGTTGGGCGTTGCGCTTGGACTCGCCGACGGTGAGGAGCTTGGCGGCGGCTTCGGGGTCGCTGGCGAATTGCGCGCGGAACCGGGTGAGGCTGGCGGTCAGAATCTGTTGTTCACCCCCGCTGGGCTTGCGCGCGGTCACGAGGCGGAAGGCATGAGTGAGGCGCGCGGTATCGGCCTCGCCAGCGGGTTGCAAGACGCGCTCGGCCAGCGCCCGGGCGGCCTCGACGTAGGTGATGTCGTTGAGCGTGGCGAGCGCGTGGAGCGGGGTGTTCGTGCGCGGGGATTTCACGGCGCAGTTCTGGCGCGTGGCCACGTCGAAGAAAACCGTCGGGCCGACGATGCGCCGCCAGAAGACGTAAACGCTGCGGCGGTAGAGCGCGTCGCCGTGGTCTTGGACATACTTTTTGTTGCCGAAAGTGGCGTCCTCCCAGATGCCGGAGGGCTGGTAGGTCTTCACGGCGGGGCCGCCGAGTTTCTCCACGAGCAGGCCGCTGGTGGCGAGGGCTTGGTCGCGGAGCATCCACGAGGGCATCCGATAGCGCGGGCCGCGGGCGAGCAGGCGGTTCTCGGGGTCCAACTGATACAGCGTGTCGGAGCCGGTCCGCCTCCTGACCTCGGCGGCTATGGGGGCGTCCTTCGAGGACTGCCGGTAAGTCGCGCTGGTCACGAGGGTGCGGACGAGTTGCTTCACGTCCCAGCCGGTGCGGACGAACTCGGTGGCGAGCCAGTCGAGCAGCTCGGGATGCGACGGTTTCTCACCCTGCACGCCGAAGTCCTCGGAAGTCTTCACGAGGCCAGTGCCGAAGAGTTGTTGCCAGAAGCGGTTCACGGTGACGCGGGCGGTGAGCGGGTTCTCGGGGGAGACGAGCCAGCGGGCGAGGTCGAGCCGGTTGGTGGGGGAGAGTTTTGAGTTGGGAAGGAGCGCGGCGGGGAAGGCGGCGGTCGTCTTGTCGCCGAGCTTGTTGTAGGTGCCGCGCACGAGCATGAAGGTGTCGCGGGGCTTGGCCATGTCCTCCATCACCATCACGCGGGGGATGGATTTGTTGAGGTCGTCGCGGGTTTCCATCGCCTTCACCAAGTCGGTCAGCGCCTTGCCATAGTCCTGCGGTTCCTTCGTGCCGTGGAACTTCGCGAGGCTGCGGAGCTGCGTCAGGTTGCGCGCCGCGCCCTTCTGCTTCAGTGCGGCGAAGGCTTCGGCGGGAAACGTCTTGGCGTCCGCAGTGTCGGCGGAGGGCTTGCCCTCGGGGCGCGGGAACACGGTGAGTTCGAGCGTGTCCACGGCCTCGCCGATCCGCTTCACGTCGTCGCTGAGTTGCTTCAACTTCGCCGTCTGCTCCGGCGTGGTGAAGTCCAGGACGGGCGCGGTCTGCGGGCTGCCGCCGCCGCCGGTGATGGCGGTCTGGTTGAAGAACGCGACGAGGCCGTAGTAGTCGCGCATCGTGTAGGCATCGAACTTGTGGTCGTGGCAGCGCGTGCAGTTCATCGTCGCGGCGAGCCAGACGGTGCCGACGGTCTCGGCCTGCTCGAAGAGATACTCGATGCGGTTCTCCTCCGCGATGCGCCCGCCCTCGCCGTTAATCATGTGGTTGCGCACGAAGCCCGTGGCGAGCTTTTGGTCGCGCGTGGCGTCGGGGAGCAAATCACCGGCGAGTTGCCAGAGGGTGAATTGGTCGTAAGGCAGGTTGTCGTTGAACGCCTTCACGGCCCAATCACGCCACGGCCACATGGTGCGTTCCTGGTCGCCTTGGTAGCCGTTCGAGTCCGCGTAACGCGCGGCGTCGAGCCACTCCCAAACCATGCGCTCACCGTAGCGCGGGCTGGCGAGTAGGCGGTCCACGACGGCCTCGTAAGCCTTGGGCGACTTGTCCGCGAGGAAGGCATCCACCTCGGCGGGCGTGGGCGGCAGGCCGGTGAGGTCGAGCGTCACGCGACGGAGAAGCGTCTCGCGCGGGGCCTCGGGCGAGGGGCGAAGGCCGTCTTTCTCCAGACGCGCGAGGATGATGTTATCCAAAGAATTGCGAATTGCGAATTGCGAATTGCGAATCGTCGGGACGGGTGGGCGCACCGGCGGGGTGAACGCCCAGTGCGTCGCGTAGTTCGCGCCGGAGTCAATCCACCAGCGCATCGTCTCAATCTGCGCGGGCGTGAGCGTCTTCTTGCTCTTGGGCGGCGGCATCACCTCGTCCGCGTTCTTCGTGGTGAGCCGCTTGAAGAGTTCGCTCTGCGAGGACTTGCCGGGGATGACCACGGGACTCTTGGCGCGGAACAAACCTTCCTTCGTGTCGAGCCGGAGCTTCGCCTCGCGGGCCTTCTCATCCGGGCCGTGGCACTGAAAGCAGTTCTCCGAGAGGATGGGCAGCACCTCGCGGTTGAAGTCCGCCGCAGACTTGGACGCGGGCGCGGCGAGGGCAGGGGACGCGACGGCGAGCGCGGCGAGCGCGAGCAGTCCTCGGCGAAGGGGGTTGAGAAGGGTCATCTTGTTTCTGGAATCAGGCGCGAGTGTAGCCGCTGGGTGGGAGAGGAAAAGACCAAGTTCGTCCGCAGTGCGGCAAAAACTCCGTTGACCGGCGGCGGGAGGAAGTGGAAAATCGGACATCGCCCAGAACTAGCCTGTTGTCCGCCATGAAAGAGCCCGTGTCATCGCCCCGCCTCAGAGGTGCCTTCACCCTCATCGAACTGCTCGTCGTGATAGCCATTATTGCGATTCTGGCCGGGATGCTCCTGCCGGCACTGGCGAAGGCCAAGGAGAAGGCCAAGGCCACGACGTGCCTCAACAACATGAAGCAGATGGGCGTGGCGTCAGCCCTCTACTCGGACAGCAATGATGACCGGATCACCAAGATGTTCGACAACTTCATGAACGGGGCCGTCTCCGCGCTCATGCCACCGGGAGTTGTGATCGTCACGAACACGTTCGGCGGGAACCCGGTCGTGTATTGGGTGGACCTGCTGCGGCCCTACTCCGGTGGCACCTTCAAAAGCTCGCAGTGTGCGGAGTATCAACATGCGGGCAAAGGGTTCGCTGCCCTTGGCATTGGCATGGGCTATCCCGAGGTGGGCATCTCGCTTCAGCCTGGACCTTTCAACGGCTCCTACTCAGCTCCCTTCCGCACGACCGATGTCAGCAAGCCGGCGATTACTATCTATGTTGCCGACTGCGCCACCGTCACCCCCGCAAGTCTCACTGACCCCAACGCGGACGCGTGGCAGGAGAATGCCAGCCCTGTGGGCCAGGCCGCTTTCTTCCTGACTGGACAGAGCACGACGGCACCGTATTTCACTTTTCCCGACCAGACCCGGCTCATCGCCCGGCACAACGGTCGGGCTAATCTCGCCAAGATGGATGGTCACATCGAAAGCGCGCGGGCAAGTGAAGTCGGGTGGCAATTCCCCAAGGGCGACTCGCGGGCCATGTGGGCCAAGTAGCCCGCGCGACTTACTCGTCCACGAGCAGCACGGACGACTTCTTCGCGTCGAGCACGTATTTCTTCCCCGGCGGGGGCGTGGGCAGGCGCTTGATGAACCCGGTCTTCACCAAGTCATCCAAGGTGGCCGGCTCTTTCAATTGTCCCATGGCATGGGCGACCACGGCCGCGTTGAGCGTCCTCAAGTCCGCCTCGGGATTGGAGGGCGCAGCGGGAGCCTCCGGGGCCGTAGCCCCGGCGGCCGGCTTCCGCTTGCAGGCGGCAAGCGGAAGCGCGACCAGCAGTGCGCAGAGCAGGAGGCGGTTCATCGGGCTGGGCTAGTTCTTCGCCGGGACCGGCGCGGGAGCCAGAACGGGCATCACGGCGTCCGTCCACTTGTCCGTGCGGAAGGGTGAGGCGGGCAGACCGGCGGCGTTGGCGAGGTTCGGCTCGGCGAGTTCGTGCCAGCCGAAGCGCACGGCTGCGGGCTTGGCCACGCCTTCCGCACTCACGGTCACGGTGTTGCCGACAATTTGCGCCTTCGCCTCGACGAACTTCTTGTCTTCACCCGCGAGGGTGAACCAAGTCAGCGGTTGGCCATTGAGCGATTTCAGGCCGCCCTCGGTGTTCTTGAAGGAGACGGTGGCCTTGTTGCCTTCGACTTTGAGCGTGTCGAAGAGCGGGCTGGCGTAGCTGGTGACGGGCTTGTTGTAAGTCTTCGCCAACGCCCAGAGCGCGAGGCGGTGACCGACGGTCTGTTTGTCGGGCGGGTGGATGTCGCGCACGGTGGTCACGTCGGTGGTGACGGCCATGCCGGTGTTAGGGATGGAGAGCGTGGCGGTCTGGGCTTCCCAGATGCCGGGGAGTTTCTCCGGGCTGTTGTAGCGGTAGGGCGC
>CAMBZO010000144.1 GCA_945872195.1 Akkermansia muciniphila
TCCCGCTGGCCACCGCCAACGACGGCGCGAACTTCCGTGCGGGGACCCTGTTCGAGACTGTCACGGTGCGCACCAATGCCGCGCGGCCGAGCCTCGTGGGCGATTGGTATTTCGGCGTGCTGAACCCCGGCGCCGCGCACATCGCCTACGCGGTCATGGCGCGCCAGCCCACCAACGGAGTCCTCCTGAGCACCACGCCGATCCAGATCTCCTCCGCGCCCGGCAGCAGCCGGGTCACGAGCGGGACCAACTTCGGATTCAACCTCGATGTTGTGCCGGGTGAGACCTATCAGGTGCAATACGCCACCAACCTCGCCTCCACGACATGGCGGGTGCTGACGAACATCGTCGCGTCGCCCGAGGGCATCATCAACTTCCTCCACTCCGGCGCCCTCACAAACCGGAACCTCTACTACCGCATTCAAGTGGTGCCGTGAGCGGTTCGTAGCCGCCGAGGTGCGGAGGCGGATGCGGAAGTAATCAGTGTTTAGCAATCAGTCGCCCGAGGAAGATCCCTTCACTGAACACTGACTGCTGAACGCTTGCCCTGCTTCTTCCCAAAGCAATTGCCCGGGCCAGCTGCAACCGATAAAGTCCGCGCATGCAAATTCCGTCCGCATTTAAAGCGCCGTCCCGTCTGTTGATGGGCCCCGGCCCCAGCAACGCCGCCGCCGAGGTTCTTGCGGCCATGAGCCAGCCCGTCGTCGGTCACCTTGACCCCGTGTTCGTCAAGATGATGGAGGAGCTCAAGACCATGCTTCGTGCCGTCTTCCTCACGCGCAACGAGATGACCTTCCCCGTCAGCGGCACCGGCAGCGCGGGCATGGAGTTTTGCTTCGTCAACCTCGTGGAGCCGGGCGACGAGGTCATCATCGGTGTCAACGGCGTCTTCGGCACGCGCATGGCCGAGGTGGCCGAACGCTGCGGTGCGCACGTCACGAGAGTGGAATCCGCCTGGGGCAACATCATCACCGCGCAACAAATCGCCGAGGCATTGCGCACGGTGACCAAACCCAAGCTCGTCGCCATCGTCCACGCGGAGACCTCCACGGGCGCGCTGAC
This sequence comes from Akkermansia muciniphila, assembly GCA_945872195.1. GTDB lineage: Bacteria > Verrucomicrobiota > Verrucomicrobiia > Limisphaerales > SXTU01 > SXTU01. Next base: position 1,063 of record CAMBZO010000144.1, read on the forward strand.
GCCGGTGGAGGAGATTTCCAAACTCGCGCACGACGCGGGCGCGCTGCTCCTGCTGGACGCCGTCACGTCGCTGGGCGGCTGCCCGGTGCGGATTGACGAGTGGAACGTGGACGCAGTCTATAGCGGCACGCAGAAGTGCCTGAGCTGCCCGCCCGGCCTCTCGCCCGTGTCGCTAAATGCGCGCGCGCTGGAAGCCGCCCGCACCCGTCGCCTCAAGGTGCAGAGCTGGTATCTCGACGTGAACCTGCTCGCGTCCTACTGGGGTGAAGCGCGCGTCTATCACCACACCGCGCCCATCTCCATGAACTACGCGCTGCACGCCGCGTTGCGCCTCGTGCTGGAGGAGGGACTGGAGAATCGCTGGCGTCGTCACGAGCAAAACCACCTTGCGCTCAAGTCCGCGCTTGGAGCCATCGGCCTTGAGCTCGCCTCGCAGGAAGGCCACCAGCTCTGGCAGCTCAACGCCATCCGCGTGCCGCCCGGCGTGGACGAAGCCGATGTGCGCAAGCGGTTGCTCAACGACTTCAACATCGAGGTCGGCGCAGGCCTAGGCCCGCTCAAGGGCAAGATCTGGCGTGTCGGCCTCATGGGCGAGACTTCCTCGCGTGAAAACGTCCGCCTGTTCCTCTCCGCGTTCTGTCACGTCCTCAACGAGTGCGGTCGCAAGACCGACGTGAAGGCGGCGCTCGCGGCGGTCGAGTGAGCAGGGAGCGGTGCGTTCACCTCAAGCCGCGAGCTTCACCGCCCGCTTCAGCCTCGCGCTGCGCACTGCTGCATCCACAATTTCCTGGCCGATGCGGCTGATGCGCAGGCTCACTGGGCCTTCCAGCGGCTTGGCCGCGTCGAGGCAGTGAAGCAGATACTGCACGGGATTCTGATGCGGAGCCTTCGTCACGGGCGCGGCGATCTGGTGGGGCAGGGGACGCTTGCGGGTCTGCACCGTCACGAAGTCATCGTAGTCGTAGTTGCTGATGGTGCCCTCCGTGCCTGCGATGACGAAGCCACACTTGGGCTGCGGCTGAATCGTCCACGGGTCCGTGAATGTCCCCCAGCGCGTCTCGAACTTCGACAACCCGTGCGCGTAGCGCGCCACGACGAGGCTGTGCTCGTCCACTTCCAGGCCGGCCGGTTCGTCCACCGTGGCCGTGACTTCCAGCGGGCGTTTGCCGCCCTGATACCACGTGCAAAGCGTCGTGCCGTAGCCGAGATAATCCAGCAACGACCCGCCGCCGCGCGCCTGCTGGTAAAACCACGACTGCGGCTTCTCCTTCGCGACCTGTGCTGGCGTCTTCACATCCTTGTCCGCGCCGTGCCAGAGCGGGCCGCGGTTGCCACCGAAGTGCCAGACGTTCGTCACTTCGCCAATGGCGCCCGCGTTTACGAGTTCGAACGCCTTGCGATGCGAGCGCACCCATTGGAGCGGCCAGTTGATCATCAGCGTGCGGCCCTTTGGCATTGCGGCGATCATTGCATCGGCCTCCTTGAGCGAGGCGGCGAAGGGCTTCTCCACCATAATATGCGGCCCGTAAGGCGCGACCTTCTTCACCCACTCGCCGTGCTTTGAAGCCGCCGGGCAAAGGATGACCACGTCCGGCTTCGTCTGCTCCAGGCACGCGCGGTAATCTGTGAACGCGCGATCGCGGGGGACGAGACCCTTGCGCACGACCTCCTCCATCCGCGCCGGCTGCTCGTCGCTGACGCCGACGACCTCGGCCTGCGGGTGCTCGTGGGCGTAACGGAGCAAGTCGCCCATGTGGAAGTGGTCGAAGTTGATGCCGGCAATTTTCCAAGTGCGCTGTTTCATGGTGTCGTCGAGGCGATGCTGCCGTGAACGCCCTTGCTCGCGAAGCGAAAATTTCCTGCCGACCTTGGCCACCAAAGCCAAACGGCCAACCGCTTGCGCAGTTGGCCGGTTGACGGTGCGGCAGTTTGCCGAAGCGAATCAATACTCGCGGTTCTTCTTCTTGCCCGGCTCGGGGACCGGGTAGAGGCCGTCCTTGTCCGCCTGCACGGGCGCAGGTGAATCGAACGTGAGCTTGTCCGCGTCGGGCGCGTATTCGTGGGTGTGGTTGAGCAGTTCGTCCAGGGTGACTTCCTGTCCGGTGTGCGCGGCGTAGCGGCCCAGCGAGGTCGCGAGGCTGGCCATGACGCCGCGGTCCACTTCGTTGTGCGGCTTGTCGTTGCGGATCGCGTCGGTGAGCACCTGCCACTCAGTGAAATACGGATCGTCCGCCATCTTGGCGTCGGAGGTCCACAATTGATTGTCCTTCGACCTGACCTGTCCCTTGAACGTGCTCGAGGGTCCGTTGCAGTCGCCGGAATTAGCCGCGACCGCCATGCCCTTGGTGCCGTGGACGAAGCTGTGATACATGGGCACCGCGCCGAGCATGGTGCGGCCGTTCATGTAAAGCTTCGCGCCGTCCTCGAAGGTGTATTCCACCCCGTAGGAGTCGAAGTTCTGGTCCACATAGGGCTTGCCGTCCGGGCTGGTGCGGTAGGTGCGGCCGCCGACGCCCTGAGCCTTGACGGGCCAGAGCTCTTTTCCGGGAGGGCTCTTCATCCAGCAGAGGTGGTCAATGTGATGGACGTTGAAGTCGCTGTAGCCGCCGCCGGACGCCCAGATGAAGCTGTGAAAGCGGGAGATCTGCCACATCAGCTCGCTCGGCTTTCCGGGGCCGGCACCGGGGTATTTCTCCGAGAAGGCCGAGCCGAGCAATCCCTGCATCCGGTAGCCGCGCATCAGCATCACGTCGCCGATCTCGTTTTCCTGATGGATGCGCTGGTGCAGTTGCTGGAGGGATTTCTTGTGGCGGGACATCAGACCGACGCCGACCTTGAGGTTCTTTGCCTTCGCGAGCTTGTTCAGATCCAGCATCCGGCGCGAGGTCGGGCCGTCCGAGGTCAAAGGCTTCTCCATGAAGACGTTGATGCCCTTATCGATGGCGTATTTGAAATGCACCCAACGGAAGGCCAGCGGCGTGGTGAAGATGGCGACGTCGCCTTTCTTGAGCGCGTCGATCGCGCCCTTGTAGGCATCGAAGCCGATGAACTTGCGATGGTTCGGCACATCCACCTGGTCATTGAACTTGCTCTTGAGCGAATTGAAGGCGCCGTCGAGCTTGTTCTGGAAGACATCCGCCATCGCGACGAGCTTTGGCGGGCCGCTCTGCGACATGGCGTTGGCCGCCGCGCCGCCGCCGCGTCCACCGCAGCCGACGAGGGCAACGGAAATTTGGTCACTGCCCGCTGCGTGAACGTGCGGCAGCACTACGCCGGAGAGCGCCGTGGCGCCGACGACGAGGCCGGAGGTCTTGATGAAATCGCGACGGGAAGCAGGAGTGGCAACAGGAGAATCATTCATGGGTTGTATCGTTTGCCGCGCAATGCGGGAGTGTCAACACTGGAGAGGTTCGAGCGCGAGCAACGGCAGCCAGAAGTTGTTACTTCGGGACAACTGGTGTCGGAGCACTCCACTTCAAACTCACGAGGTAGCCATGCAACGCGCTCCCGGCGTCGTGCGCATCCTGCACCACGAGGAAGTAACGGCCGTCGGCGGGGAGTGTGAATGCGAGGCGCGGGTCGCGGTCGCCGGACGAATCGTCGGCGGAGGCGAGCAAAGTGTTGCTGGCGTTCCAGAGCGTGAGTGTGGCGTCGAGCGGTGAGCCAAGGCGGGCAGCGAGGATTTCAGCGGTCACGCGCTGACCGGCTTTTCCCTCGAACGCGAACACGTCCACGTCCTGTGCAGCTTTGATGCTGCCGCGCACAGTGGTCGGCAGCGTCACAACCTGCGGCTTGGCGAAAGAGCCGTTGTCCTCGCTCTCCTCGATGAACGCGCCGGGACGCAGCACGGCTAGGCGCGCGGGCGCGGACTGGCCGTCGGGCGTCTCGATGGTGAAGGCGGCTTCGTCACCCTTGAAGTCAGCGGGCACGAAGACCTCAGCCTTCACCTGCGTGTCGCCGAGGCGCTCCTTCTTCTGATTCTGCGGCACGTCGGCCTTGCCCTTCGAGGCGAGGGTCGCGCGCACCGTGGTGTCGGTGAAGCGCAGCGCCTTGGTCGTGTCGAGGTTCAGCCCGCGGAGTTCCACTGTGTTCGTCTTGCCCGCGATGATGCCGAGCGGGACGGCGAGGATGACCTTGGGCGATTTGTCTTCGGCCTTCTTGTCTTGAGCGCAGACGATTTGCGAAGCCGCTAGCAAGCATGTAGCCGCCGACGTGAGGAGGGGAACGCGTTGGAAAAGTCTCATCGAAAGAATCGGCCTCTGACCTCGGCGGCTACGCCTATCCAAATAACTCGGTGACCAACCGCCCCTCATCGAGGATGCCCACAGGCCGACCATCCGGCGTGTGGATTTCGCCGCGCGGGTCGAGGCCGAGGCTGTCGTAGATGGTCCACGCCACGTCGGCGGGCTTCACCGGCGTGTCGGTCACGAAGGCCCCGGTGCGGTCGGTCGCGCCCACAACCTTGCCGCGCGCCACGCCCGCGCCCGCGAAGAGCAGGCTCGCCGCCGGACCCCAATGGTCGCGCCCGGTGTCCTTGTTAATCTTCGGCGAGCGCCCGAACTCGCCCATGCACACGACCAGCGTGTCTTTGAGCAAGCCGTGCGCGTCCATGTCGTGGATGAAAGTCGCGAAGCCCTGGTCGAACTCCGGCAGCTTCTTGTCGAGGCTTTGGAAAATCTTCGCGTGATGGTCCCAGCCGCCGTAGTTGACTGTCACGAAGCGCACGCCGTGCTGCACGAGCCGGCGCGCGAGTAGCGCGCTTTGGCCGAACGTGTTTCGGCCTTAGGCGTCGCGCAGCTTGTCCGTCTCCTGATCGAGGGCGAAGGCGTTCTGCGCCTCGCGCGAGAGCACCATCTCGGCGGCGCGCTGCTGAAACTCGCCGTAGGTCGCGAGCTGGTCGTTGCCCTCGATGCGCTTGGCCAGATTGTCCACGGCTCCGAGCAAGGACTTGCGTCGCTCGGCGTTCTCACGCTTCACGTCGGCGGGGAGCGAGAGGTCGCGGACCTTGAAGTTCTCCGCGTTCGGGTCGCCGGCCTTGAAGGACTCGCAGCGGCCCCCGAGGAAGGCGCTCTTCCCAAGCTCCCAGGTGAACGACGGATTGCGCGGCACGGCCACGTAAGGCGGCATCACGCCCCGGAAACCCGTGCGCTCCGCGACCACCGCGCCCATCGCCGGATAGTCACCGAAGGCCGAGCCGAAGCGGCCTGAGAGCACCCAGTTCGTGGCGGTCTCGTGGTGGTCGTTGTTGTGCGCGCCGGAGCGGACGAGCGTGAGCTTGTCCATCGTCTTGGCCATCTTCGGCAGCAATTCGCCGACGTGGAGACCGGGGACGTTGGTGGGAATCTCGGTGTATTTGCCGCGAATCTCCGATGACGCGTCGGGCTTTAGGTCAAAGCTGTCGTGGTGCGAAAGGCCGCCGCCAAGATAGACGAGCACGACGGACTTCGCGCGGGCTTTTTTGTCTGAGCCAGCAGCTTTCTACGCCGCGAGCAGCGACGGCAGAGCGAGGCCGAGCGGCGCAAGCGCGCCGACGCGGAGGAAGTCGCGGCGTGCCCAGCCGTTGCAGAAGCGGTGAGGATTCGGATTGAGGCGGATATCGAGCATGGCGAAAGCGACAGAGCGTGGACGCCGATCGGACACTCGTATTCGAGCCGCCTGAGTGTCGGGGTGATATTGCCATTGACGCGCTGGTGCAACGGGTGGATGAAGCGTCAGTCCGCCCATGAACAGCGTCACGCACCATCACCGTTTCG
>CAMBZO010000145.1 GCA_945872195.1 Akkermansia muciniphila
CCACCACGGCTCCGCCCACGCGCAGCCGCGAGCCGATGGGGAGATTCTCCGCCGAGAGGTCCAGGTCCACGAAGAGATTGTCACCAAACAGCGCGAGCGACTGGCCATTGGCGATCAGCCCGGCCACGTCGAGGCTCATCACCGTGAGCTGCGCTGTGGGGTCGGGCGAAGGCTTGCGGCTCCAATTATCGCCGGGCAGCCCTTCCTCTGGGGAGAGCCGCGCCTCACGCAAACCGTCCCGCGCTTCCTTGGATGGCCGACGAACGATGAACGCCAGCCTACCGGAGTCCCTCGAAGCCGGTGGCAGCGTGATCAGGCCAGCCTCCAGTTCCGCCAATGACCGGTGCAGCGCGGATGCGCCGTGCGCGGTTTCAATGCGTGTGCCGATTTCGCTCATGTCGAGTGAGGCCAACGTAAAGCGTAAACCGACGTGTGTAAATCCTTTGACCGGAAGTGCATTAGCTTCACTCAGCGTTGAAGGCAATAGGTGCAGGGCCGTTCACGGAGCCGGAACGTCGCGGTTGAAAGGCCCGCCCAGTCCGTCGCGTAGTGAGGCGGGCAGGATTCCCCTCTCAGCTCAAGCACGCGTGATTCGGTAGCTCGCGCGTTTCGCGTCGAACAGCTCTGGCTTCAGCTTCGTGCCCAAGCCCGGCCCTTCCGGTGGCAGCGCGAAGCCTTGCTCGATCACCACGTTCGTTTCGATGAGCGAGCTGTAGAAGGTGCGGATGTGTGCGCGGACGCTTTCCTGGAAGGTGACGTTCGGCACGGCCGTGGCGACGTGCAGGCCGGCGAAGAGGGTGAGCGGGCCGGTGCAGTCGTGCATCGTGGCGGGGATGTTGTAGGTCTGCGCCAGTTCGGCCAACCGCCGCGTCTCGCTGATGCCGCCCACCCACGTCGGGTCAATCATCACGTAGTCCACGGCGCGGCGTTCCAGCACGAGCCGGTAGTCTTCGCGGCTCGTGAGCATCTCGCTCACGGCGATGGGCAGGCGCGCCTTGTCGCGGAAGTCGGCGAGGGTGTCGGCGTTGTCCACGCGCATCACGTCTTCGAGCCAGAGCGGGCGCAGGTCGCGCATGGCCTCGGCGATGCGGAGGGCGGCGGGGAGTTGGAAGAAGCCGTGGCCATCGAGGAGGATTTCAATTTTGTCGCCGACGCGCTTGCGGGTTTCTTCCATGGGCTTCACGCACGCCTTCACGGCGGACCACGGAAGGAAGTTTCCGCCGTGTTCGTGGAAGGCGCGGTCGAAAGTCCAGAACTTCATGGCGCAATAGCCCTCGGCGACGAGTTCCTCGGCGAGGTCGCCAGCGGCGTAGTTGGAAGCCCAGTTGTCTTCCAGCGGGCCGGGCTTGCCCACGTCGCCGTGGCCGGGCCAGCCCTGGTCGCGGCCCGCGCCGAGGCGTCGCCCGTAAGTGGGGCCGCCGGAGCTGTTGTAGACGCGCACCTTGTCGCGGGCTTTGCCGCCGAGAAGTTGCCAGATGGGCCGGCCGCAGACCTGCCCGAGGATGTCCCAGAGCGCGAGGTCAATGGCGCTGATGGCGCGCAGCTCCGTGCCACGCGACCCGAACGCGCTCGCCCGCTCGTAGAGGAAGCGCCAGTGGTTCTCGATGGAGAGCGGGTCCGCGCCGAGGAGTCGGCGGCCCATCCAATCATGGATCATCGCGGCCACCGCGTGCGGCACGTAGTAAGTCTCGCCGTGCCCGATGATGCCCGCGTCCGTGTGGATGCGCAGCAGCAGCAGGCCGGGCATGATGTCGTCGGGGATCACCGTCTCGATGGCGGTGATCTTGATGCCCGAGCTGTTCGGCACGGGCTTGGGTGCGGGGGAGATGGTGGCGGCGATGGGCCGGGACTTGGCTGGCTTCTTCATGTCGGTGGCCAATTCACTCCACTCCAAGGCAGCCGCGCAAATGAAAAGTCCTGCCGACGGGGCGGAGAAACCCCTTGTCAGGCGTCGCCCTGCCGCTACTGTCCGCCCCGCCTGAACGCCGTGAGTGCGGCTGGTTCATTAAGGCTGAGAAATGTCGGTCAACAACGCAACCTAACCTTCAACCTCCGTTGCCCTGCAACGTCGGTCGTTAGGCAATGGATTCTTCGCCGGGCCTTCGCCCGCCTAGTCTCCCGCAGTCACACACAGTAAGTATGCTAACCATGGAAGAGGCCATGCGCGCGAGCTCCAAACGCTTCGCCGCAGGTCAAATTGTCAAAGGTATCATCCTCGAAGTCCGCAACAAGGAAGTCCTCGTGGACATCGGCTACAAGTCCGAGGGCGTCGTCTCCCGAGGCGAGTTCCTGGACCCCGAGGCCCTCAAGGTCGGCGGCGAGATCGATGTCCTCATCGAGAAACTCGAGGACAAGGAGGGCATGGTCATCCTCTCCCACGAGCAGGCCGAGTTCCGCCAGAACTGGGACCGCATCAAGACCATCTGCCAAGAGGGCGGCACCATCTCCGGCAAGGTCAAAGCCGTCGTCAAAGGCGGACTCATCGTCAACATCGGCGTCGAGGCCTTCCTGCCCGCGTCGCAGATTGACATCATCCCGCCCAAGAACGTCGCCGTCATGGTCGGCAACATCTATGACTTCAAGGTCGTCAAGATCAACGAGGACCGCCGCAACATCGTCCTCTCCCGCCGCGAACTGATCGAGGCCGAGCGTGCTGGCCGCCGCGCCAAGCTCTTCGCCGAGATGACGCCGGGCGACATCCGCAAGGGCACTGTCAAGAACCTCACCGACTTCGGTGCGTTCATTGACCTCAACGGCCTCGACGGCCTGCTGCACATCACCGACATGAGCTGGGGTCGCATCGGTCACCCGAGCGAGATCCTCAAGGTCGGCCAGGAAATTGACGTGGTTGTGCTCGACGTGAACAAGGAAAAGGAACGCGTCAGCCTCGGCCTCAAGCAGAAGCTCGCCAACCCGTGGGAAGCCATCGAGGGCAAGTTCCCCGTCGGCACCAAGGTCAAGGGCAAGGTCGTCAACCTCGTCGCCTACGGCGCGTTCATCGAGCTCGAGCCCGGCGTCGAAGGCCTCGTCCACGTCACCGAACTGTCTTGGACCAAGCGCATCGCCAAACCTTCCGACGTGCTCAAGCCCGGCCAGGAAGTCGAAGCCATTGTGCTCGGCATCAACCGCGACGAGCAGAAAATCTCGCTCGGTATCCGCCAGCTCGAATCCAACCCGTGGGAAGCCGCGCAGGCCAAGTATCCTCCCGGCACCAAGATCAAGGGCAAGGTCCGCAACCTCACCAGCTACGGTGCCTTCGTCGAACTCGAAGAGGGTCTCGACGGCATGGTGCACGTGTCCGACATCTCGTGGACGCGCAAGATCAACCACCCCTCGGAAGTCTTCCAGAAGAACGACGAGGTCGAGGCGGTCGTGCTCGAGATCGACAAGGCCAACCAGCGCATTTCGCTGGGCATGAAACAGCTCGGCACCGACCCGTGGTCGGCCATTGACCAGCTCTACAAGGTCGGCGACCTCGTCACCGGCAAGGTCAGCAAACTCGCCAGCTTCGGCGCGTTCATCGGCCTGGCCCACGACATTGATGGCCTCGTGCACATCAGCCAGATCAGCGAGGAGCGTGTGGATAAGATCAAGAACGTGCTCAACCTCGGTCAGGAAGTCACCGCGCGCGTCGTGAAGATCGACCGTGCCGAGCGCCGCATCGGCCTGTCCATCAAGGCCGCGAACTACAGCCCCGAGCAGCTCAAGGAAGAGCAGAAGATCCTCGACGCGCTCAAGCCCGGCGACGACCTCGTGGCGCTTCAGCACGCGTTCGACGCCGCCGAAGACCGCTGAGGCGCGTCTCCCGCAAAGCCCGATTCACACCGGCAGGCCAGCGATGGCCTGCCGGTTTTTTTTGTGGAGCGCGGACGCCCACGGCCGCAGCCGCGCTCCTAGCGTGCCTTTCCACCCGCCAGCACCTTTATCAACGCGCTGTTGTCCAGTGCGCCCAGCCCGGCACGCTCGGCGGCTTCGAGGAGTTGCCGGTGGACGTGGGTGAAGGGGAGTTTGAACTGCGCGGCGCGCGCGGCCCGCACCATCAACCTCACGTCCTTCAAGTGCTGCGCGAGCCGGGCCTGCGGCGTGAAGTCCTCCCTCACCATCTTCTCGCCCTTCGTGTCCATGATGGCCGAGTAAGCCTTGCTCGCCAGCAACACCTCCAGCGCGGCGCGGCGGGTGAAGCCCAGTTTTTCAGCGAAGCACAGTCCCTCCGCCAGCACGGCGCGGTTCAGGCCCAGCACGAGATTCGTCACCAGCTTCATCCGCGCGCCACTCCCGGCGGGGCCGACATGGCGCACGCGGGACGTGAGCACCCGCAGCAGCCCGCGCGTGGCGGCGAACGCGTCCGCGTCCCCACCCACCATCGTCAACACCTCGTCGCCCGCCGCGACTTGCTCGCTGTTGCCGGAGATCGTCGTGTCGAGGTAGCGGACGCCGAGTGCGGCGAGTCGGCGGTGGATGGCCACGGTCTGCTCCGGCTCGCCGGTGGTGGTGTCGAGGAGGAGTTGGCCGGGCCGCAACGCGTGCCGGGCTTCGCGCAAAACCAATTTTGTCTCGCGCAGGGTGGGCAGGCTCAACAGCACGCGGTCACAACGCGCGAAGACAGCCGCGTTGTCCCGCGCGAGTTCCACGCCCAGTTTCCGCGCCCGCCGACGACACGCGGTCGCGAGGTCGTAACCGATGACTTCCCAGCCCGCCGCCCGCAGCCGCTGCGCGAAGGCGGCTCCCATCAAGCCAAGGCCGATGAGGCCGACGCGTTTGACTCGGGAAGTGCGGGCAGGTTGTTTCATGGCAGGAGCGGTGGGTCAGCGCTTGGCAGTGGGCGGAAACTCATCGCGATACCGGGCGCGACGCTCGGCCACGGTCTCGATGTAGCGGCGCGTGCCGGGGAAAGTCATCTGCGCGAGGAACTGCTGGCTGTTCGTGGCCGCTGCGCCTTGATTCCAGCGCAGAACATTCCCGCGACCGGCGTTGTAGTCGGCCAGCGCGTAGGGCACGGGGTCGTCGGCTTGCGGATAACGGCGCAACAGCTTCGCGAGATACCACGCGCCGGCGAGCGTGTTCGATCCGGGGTCGCGGATGTGTTCGTGCTGAAAGCCGGCGATGCGTTCCGCCTCGGCCCATTCGCGCGCGGCTGGCTCGCGGATTTGCATCAGGCCGATTTCGCCGGCCTTGCCGCGCACCTCCGGGTCGAACCAGCTCTCCCGCCAGACGACGGCCTTCACCAGCGCGGCATCCACGCCGTAGCGCGCAGCCGCGGCGCGGATGACCGCGTCCTGACTGTGCTCGCGGCGGTGGCGGTAATAGAGCCAGCCACCGACGGCATCCGCGATGATGACGAGCACGACGATGGGCAGCCACTTGCGCCGCCGCGTTCCGCGTGTGCCTTCATCGCTCGCCATGCGCGAGGATGGTAGCGGGCCTGCGGCGGAGCGGGAGCAAGAATCGTCGGTTAAGCCAGCAGTTCGCCAATTGCCTTGCCCGGGCGCACGAACTGCGGCCGCCCGCCGCTGTCCATCACCATCTGTTCCTCCGGCACACCGAGCAGGTGATAGACCGTGGCGATGAGGTCGCGCGGCGCGACGGGACTTTCCGCCGGGAAGGCCGCCTGTTTGTCGCTCTTGCCGTAGGCGAAGCCGCCCTTCACGCCCGCGCCCGCCAGCACGCTCGTGAAGCAGCCGCCCCAGTGGTCGCGCCCGTCCTTGCCCGCGCCGGCGTCGCTGCTGCGCTGGCCCACGCGCGGCGTGCGACCGAACTCACCCGTCCAAATGACCAGCGTGTCCTCCAGCATCCCGCGCTCCTGCAAGTCATCGAGCAGCGCGGTGAAGGCGAGGTCCGCCACGGGCATGAGCCGCGTCTTGAGGTCCACGAAGTTCCGGCTGTGCGTGTCCCAATACACGCTCACGTTCTTGATGCCGTCGTTCGGCCAGAAGACCGTCACCAGCGGCACGCCGCGCTCGACGAGCCGGCGCGCTTGCAACACCGATTGCCCGTGCGGATTCATACCGTAGCGTTCGCGCACCTTCAGCGGCTCCTCGCCCAAGTTGAACGCCCCGCGCTGCGTCGCGGCGGACGTGAGCAGCTCAAATGCACGGCGATGATTCAAGTCCTGCGCGGCGAAGTTCGGACTGAACCCATCGAGCCGCCGGTCAAGCTGGCCGAGCAGTTCGCGCCGCCGGTCGAGGCGCTCGACGGAAATCTCCGGGTGCAAGGTCGTCTCCGCCACGCGGTAGTCCGCCCGGCTGGGGTCGGCGTCAATCGTCAGCGGATCGTGCAGCGGGCCGAGCCAGCCAGCGAACTGCCCCTGGCTTTCCTCGACGAAGCGCGGCACGTCGCCCTCCACCTTGGGCCGCATCGAGACGAATGGCGGCAGCGCGCCCTGCCCCCGCCCGAGGTTCGAGAGCACGGAGCCGAAGTGCGGCCACTGCGCGCGCTTGTCAGTGGTGCGCGGCGGCGGCTCGCCAGTGAGCAGGTAGTGCGTCGCCGTCGTGTGGTCGCCGTTGTCGTGCGTCATCGAGCGCACGAGACAGAGGCGGTCCATGCGCTGCGCGAGCCGGGGGAAATGCTCGCAGATGCGCAGCCCGGGAACGTTGGTGGAAATTTCATTGAACTCCCCGCGCACCTCGCGTGGCGCGTCCGGCTTCAAGTCCCACGTGTCCTGATGCGCCGGCCCGCCCCACATGAAGAGCAGGATGCAGCGCTTGGCCCGCCCAAAACTCCGCGCCGACACCGCCTGCGCGCTGGCCCGGCCGCGCAGCACGTCCGCAAAGGAAAGCCCGAACAACCCCAGCGCCCCCGCGCGCACCA
>CAMBZO010000146.1 GCA_945872195.1 Akkermansia muciniphila
CGCAGTTCAGTCCTCCGCGAAGAGGTATTCCAAATCGGTGTGCGAGAGGCTGCGCGCGAAGCCTTCCTCGCCGAGCACGTCCTGGATGGTCTGGGCCTTGCGCTGTTGCAGGTCCCAAATCTTTTCCTCCACGGTGCCGGGGGCGATGAGGCGGTAGGCGTTCACCGTGCGCGTCTGGCCGATGCGATGGCTGCGGTCAATGGCCTGCGCCTCGACCGCCGGGTTCCACCACGGATCGTAGAGGACGACGTAGCTGGCATTGGTGAGGTTCAGGCCCGTGCCGGCGGCGCGGAGGGAGAGGAGGAAGACGCCGGGCTGGTTGTCGGCCTGGAAGGCGTTGACGACTTCCTGGCGCTGCTTGGTCTCGCCGGTGAGCAGGTGCGTGGGGATGTTCCGCTTGGCGCAGTCCACCTCGAGGATTTTCAGCATCTGCACGAACTGCGAGAAGACGAGGACCTTCTGGCCCTCGGCGACGAGGGTGTCGAGCAGCTCGAACAAGGTCTCGGTCTTGCCGCTGGCGACGTTGCTGCCGACGAGCTGCGGGTGGCAACAAATCTGCCGCAGCCGGGTGAGGGCGGCGAGGACGTGCATTTTGCTTTTCGCAAGGCCCTTGTCCTTGACGGCCTGCATGACCTGCTCGCGGGAGCGGCGCAGCTCGGCGAGGTAAAGTTTGCGATGTTCTTCGCCGAGTTCGCAGTCGCGGCGTTGCTCGATGCGGTCGGGCAAATCCTTGGCGACCTGCTTTTTCATGCGGCGCAGGAGCAGCGGGCGCAGCTTGGCGGAGAGGCGGCGGCGGGCGATGCGTTGGAGGGAGACGGCTTCCTCACTCGCGTTGCCGGGCTTCGGATCGTAGGTCTCGTTGAAGTGCTCCTGGTTGCCGAGGTAGCCGGGCTGGATGAAGTCCGTGATGCTCCAGAGGTCGAGGAGACGGTTCTCGAGCGGCGTGCCGGTGAGGGCGAGGCGGCGGTCGGCCTTGAGCTGCTTGACGCTCTGGGTGACTTGCGCGGCGGGGTTCTTGATGAACTGCGCTTCGTCGAGGACGAGCGCGCCAAAGTCGAACTTGTTCAGCTCTTCGAGGTCGCGGCGGAGGAGCGCGTAGTTGGTGACGATGATGTCGTGCTCGGGGATTTGCTTGCGCAAGCCGTGGCGGCCCGCACCGCTCTGGAGGACGAGCACCTTCATGTGCGGGACGAATTTCTCCGCCTCGCGCCGCCAGTTGTGCAGCACGGACGCGGGGCAAATCACGAGCGCGGGCTGGGGGTTCTTCGGGTTGCGGGCCTTAAGCCACGCAAGCCAGATGAGGGTCTGGAGGGTTTTTCCCAGTCCCATGTCGTCGGCCAGGATGCCACCCAGGCGCAGCTCGGTGAGATGGCAGAGGAAGTCAAAGCCTTCCTTCTGATACGGGCGGAGGTCGGCGATGAGGCCCTTGGGCAACTCGGTCGGCGCGATGCCCTCGAAGTTCGTGAGGCGTTTGCGCAGTGCCTTGGCCTGCTCGCTGTCGCCGAACTTCTCCAAGCCCTTTTCATCCAGATGCGCGGCCTGCTCGATGGACACCTGCTGCGCGATGGGGCTAAGGCTGTCGAGACCAAGGTCGGCGAGGGCCTCGTGCGCGGCCTGCACGGCCTGCGTGTCTAGTTCGACCCAGCCGGAGTCGGGGAGTTTCACGAAGCGGCCCGTGGCGCTGGCGAGCCGCAGGAGATCGGAGCGGGTGAGCTTCAGGCCCTCCTGCTCCCACTCGGCGGAGACGCTGAACCAGTCAATGCCGCTGCCCTTGACGACGAGTGTGGGCTTGAGTTTGCGCGGGGTGAGGAAGAGGCGTTGGAACGCGCCGTTGCCGAGGAACTCGGCGTCCGGCGGACGGTTCACCCAGTTCGTCGAGAGGACGCTGAAGAAATTTTCCGCCGCGTCGCCGACCCAAAGGCCGGGTTCGGGCGTGAAGCAATTGAGCCGGCGCAACCAGTTCACAGCGGGTTCGAGACGGAGGTCGTCGAGGATTTCCGGCTTGTTGCTCTTGCGACCCGGTTCGTCCAGCACCCACTCGTGGCCGTTCCAGTGCCAGGCCGACTGGTCGCGCTCGCTGCGGGCGAGCAGGCGGATGCGTATGACCTCGTCCACCAGCTCGAAGGTAAACTGCGGCACGGCGGGATGCGCGACGCAAAGCTGGTCCCAATCCACGCCGTTGTCGAAATGCGCGCGGCGAAGGTTCGTGAGGAAGCGATGGCTCAACTTGCGCACGGGCACCAATGGCGTGCGGGTCATGGACTCGAGCAGCGCCCCGGGAGGAGCGTTGCGAAGCAGGTAAAAAGTATCGTCCACGAACGCGAGCGGCGGCTGCCCGGCGAACCAGATCGCGTCGGTCATCGGACGCAGCTCGCCGTTCGAGAGCTTGATGCGCTGGGTGAAAGCGAGTTCCTGGTCGCCGTTCTGCAAGTGCGGCGTCAGCTCGACCACCTGCCCGTGATAGACCACGGGCTTGGTGCCGCACTCCATCAGCAGGCGGCCGTGATGGCCCCAGCGCGCGATCCACTGGAGCAGCTCCAGCCCTTGCAGCACGAAGTCGCTTTCCTTGTCCTCGCGGTGGCGGTTGTTCTCGACGATCCACTGGATGAACTCCCAGTCGAACGCGGGAAACAATTCCTGCTCATGCGCCGCGCGGGTGTTCAAATCGATCAGATCAGCGAGCGACTTCTTCTTCTCGCCGGTGCGCGGGCGGAAGAGGTGAAACTCGGCGACCAACTGGTGCAGCGGCGAATCCTTCACCACGGGCTGGGGCTTACAGATGACGCGCAGGCCGGCGCGCGGAGTGTCGAGGTGGACGGGGGCGGGCGGGAAGAGCCAGTGCTCCAGCTCCTGCATGAGCTTGCCCTCCTGCTCGGCCTGCTCGATTTCTGCGAAGCGCGAGTAATTGGCGAAGGCCTGCATTTCCTGCGGCAGCGAGCGTCCGGCACGGAGGAAGAGGATGGCGAGCTCCTCGAGGCGGGGGCGGCCCTGGGCGACGACCATGCGCGGCCACCATTCGTTCGCGCCAAAGTCCTTCCGCGAGAGATTCAGCTTCTCGAAATAATCCTCGAGCAGCAGCCATGAGCGCTGCGAGTCCGTGCAGGTGGCGAAGAGGTGCAGCAGGTTGCTGCGCTCGGCGACCTTCTCCTTCGAGTCCGCCAGCTCACGGCGTAAATCAGCCAGCGCCCCATAGGTCTGGTTGAGGACCGAATGATGGGCATCGTATTTGGCCGTGTTCGCGCCGATGCGTGGGACGCGTCCTGGCTTGGCTACCTTTGGCATTTTCCTGAGTCAAAAAGTTCAACGCTAATAACGAAAATAGAGCTTCATTGGCTCATAGTTGCGCGCCACTGGTCAATCCGAAAAACTTTCTTTCTGGACAGTGCGAGGCTTGTCCGCAAAGCAGCGCCAGAGGGAATGAGCATCGGAACAGCGGTTGAACCGGAACTCCGCGGCGGCTCGTGACTACCACGGGTGAAGGTCGGGCCGGCTACCGCGCGCGTATTCTTCATCGTTTTCTTTCCCTGAATCTGCCTCCGTCTTCGCCCGGCTCGAAGACACGAGCAGGCTTAAGATAAAGATTACAAGCAAGAGACAGCAGAGAAGACATGATGCACCGCCTCACCCGCCTGCCCAACGGCCTCAGCGTCGCCACCGCCACGATGCCGCACATGGCGAGCGTGAGTTTGGGAGTGTGGGTGGGAGTCGGCTCGCGCTTCGAGACAGCGGCGCAGGGCGGCGCATCGCACTTCATCGAGCACCTGCTCTTCAAGGGAACGCGGCAACGGACTGCGCGGCAGATTTCCGAGGAGGTCGAAGGGTTGGGCGGCTACCTGAACGCCTACACAAGCGAGGACCACACCTGTTTCCACGCGAAGGCCCGCGCCGACCGCTTCCCCGCGCTGCTGGACGTGTTGATGGACATGTTCCTCGCGTCGCGTTTCGCCCCAGCCGAAATCGCGAAGGAGCGCGCGGTCATCAAAGAGGAGCGTGCCAGCTACCGCGACCAGCCACAGCACCTCGTGCAGGATCTGTTGAACGAATCTCTTTGGCCGGGGCACTCGTTGGGCCGCCCCATCGAGGGCACACCCGAGTCGCTCGATGGATTGAACCGCTCCCGTCTGCGGGAGTTCTTCAGCGCCAACTACGTCGCCACCAACACCGTCATCGTCGCGGCGGGGAAACTCACCCATGCGGAACTGATCCGTGCGGTCACCCCCTTCGCCAAACACTTCCCCACCGGTCCGCGACCGATGTGTGAGCCGGTCAGTGACGCAGCCGTCCCGCCTGCCTCGCTGCCGCGCGTCTGCTTGCACACGAAAGCCACCGAGCAGACCCAACTCGCGCTCGGCATCCGCGCCGTCTCGCGCCATGACGAGCGGCGCTTCCCCCTGCGTTTGCTCAATGCGCTGCTGGGCGAGTGCATGAGCTCGCGCCTGTTCCAAAGCCTCCGCGAGGACCGTGGCATCGCCTACGACATCCACAGCTCCGTGAGTTCGTTTGCCGATTGCGGCGACTTGTCCATCTACGCCGGCGTGGACGACGACAAGCTGGAGCAAGTGCTCCGCCTCATCACCGCCGAGTTGCGCCGCCTTACAGAAAAGGTGCCGCCCGCATCGGAAGTCCGCCGTGCACGCGACTACGTCATCGGCCAGTTCGATCTCGCGCTCGAGGGCACCGAGCCGCACATGGCGTGGCTGGGCGAGCAGCTCATCGGTCACGGAAAGCTCTTCCCCGTCGCTCACGCCCGCGAGCGGCTGGCTGCTGTCACACCTGCGCAAGTCCGCGCCGTGGCGCGGGACATTTTCCGGTCCGACCGCCTCCACCTCGCACTCGTCAGCCCGCTCAAGAACGCGGCGCACCTGATCCCACTGCTGAAAGTGGGGTGAACCGCCGGCAAACAAGCACTTGTCACCTCGCGGCTTTTCGCGTCTAACCGTCGCGTGCAAGACTGGCTCGCGGCAATTCTCCTCGGTGTCATCGAGGGCATCACGGAGTTTCTCCCCATCTCCTCCACCGGCCATCTGCTGCTCGCCGAGCACTGGCTCAAGCTGCCCGAGGCCAGCTTCCTCCGCTCCGACATCTTCAACGTCGGCATCCAGTCAGGCGCGGTCATCGCCGTCCTCGCGGTCTTCTCCGAGCGCGTGAAGCAGCTCGCCACGCGCTTCACGGAGCCGGCCACGCGCGACTACCTGCTCAAGCTCGGCGCGGCCTTCGTGCTCACCGCAGTTGGCGGGCTGTTGCTGAAGCAGGCCGGGCTGAAACTGCCCAAGGAAGTCGCGCCCATCGCGTGGGCCACACTCGTTGGCGGCGTTCTCTTCCTCATGCTGGAACGCTGGCTCAAAGACAAACCCTCCGTGAATGAAATCACCTGGACCGTCGCGCTCGCCATCGGTGCCGGGCAACTCGTCGCCGCTGCGTTCCCCGGCGCGTCCCGCTCCGGCACAACGATACTCGCCGCGCTCGCATTGGGTTTGAGCCGGCCCGCCGCGACGGAGTTCTCCTTCCTGCTTGGTGTCCCGACGCTGCTGGCCGCCGGCGCTTACGAGACGATGAAGGCGATGAAGAACGCCCAGGCCGTGCCAGTGGACTGGCTCGCGCTGGGTCTCGGCACGCTGGCCTCGGCGGTCACCGCTTTCCTTGCCGTGCGCTGGTTGCTGCGCTTCATTCAGACGCACACGTTCGTCGTGTTCGGCTGGTATCGCGTCGTGGTGGGCGGGATGATTCTGCTGTTCGGCCGGTGATGCGCAGTTCAGCCCGCGAGGAGCCGGACCAACTCCGCACAGAGCGCAGTCTTCGTCGGCCACTGGCTCACCGCATCGGCGCCACCACAAACAGAAAATCCCTCCCCGGCGGCGCGACCGTTCAGCACGCACAGGTCCGTTCGCGCCTCGATGAGTTGTCCGCACGCCTTGGCCAGCGCCTCGTCGCGTGTGCCGGCCAATTCGTATTTCCAACCCACGAGCAAGCTGCGCGGGAAGAGCGGGCGCAGTTCGTTAATCACCTTCGTCGCCGGCTCCAATTGGAGCGTGAGCGCCCCGCTGCGGCTCGCAATCTTCGCGGACTGACACGCGTTGCCCGCGTCGTCGCGCACGGTGGCAACGCGGTAGTCGCACAGCGCGGCGGCGTGGAAGACGGCCCCGATGCCGTGCGCGGAGCTGATCTCGCGGAGCAACGCGAGCAAGTCGTCGTTTGTATCGAAGCGGCGGACGAGGCAGCGCGGGCCGGGTGCGGGACCGGGGTGAGTCGCGCCGCTGCCTTTGAGGCAGAAGACCTCGTGGCCGGCGGCGCCGAGCTGCTCGGCGAGCAGCGCCCCGAGTTCGCCGGTAGAGAAGTTCGTGAGACGGCGAACCTCGTCAATTGGCTCGAAGCTCGGCCCGCAGGTGACAATGACTTTCATGCGCGAACGGGCGGCAGTTCGAAGCGGAGTTGCCGCACCTGGCCGTGAAGTTCGCGCGCCTGTGCTTCGCGGTCGAGTCTGGAAAAGGAAGCCGGCCCCGCGTTGAACGCCCGCGTCACCCACACCACCCGCGAGATGGTTGTTGCTTTGCCCACCTGACGTTTGGCTTGAAATGCTACCGTCGGCTTTGCACCTTGCTGCGGACGCCATTCAAACCATGAACCTCCCCCTCTCCCGCCGCGACGCCATCGCCCGCTTTGGTGGCGGCCTCGGCACGCTGGGCTTGCTGGCGTCGCTGCCCGGCGTGGCGTCGGCGTTGCCGAATGCCGCGGCGCCCGCGCGGGCCTTGCCGCATTTCCGGCCGCGCGCCAA
>CAMBZO010000147.1 GCA_945872195.1 Akkermansia muciniphila
TTCGCGGGACGGGACGTAGATTTCCTCGCCGGCCTTGCGCTTGATTTCGCCGATGCCGAGGACGTGCTTGGTGCGCTCGTTTAACAGGGCGACGAGCTTGGCGTCGAGCGCGTCAATGGCCTTGCGATGCTCAGGAATCGTCATGGGCGGGATGCTCAAGCGCGTGCGGGTGGCTCGGGCGGGGGTTCAGCGGGGGTCGTCTCGCGCGGGACGACTTCCTGCAACGCTAGTTGCTCCGGCGGTGCAGTGGCGAGGCCGGGTTCGACGGTGAGGAGTGCCTCGGGTTTCTTGACGGGAATCTTGCGCAACTCATCGGCGGCGGGGAGGTCTTCGAGGCCACGCAGACCGAAGTATTCAAGGAACGCCGGCGTGGTGCCGTAGAGCACGGGACGGCCCACAACTTCGGCCCGTCCGACCTGCTCGACGATGCCGCGTTCCAGCAGGGTCTGCATCACGCCGTCCACGGCGACGCCGCGAATCTGCTCCATCTCCGCGCGCGTGAGGGGTTGGCGGTAGGCGATGATGGCGAGGGTCTCCAGCGCGGGCTGGGAGAGGCGGCCGGGGCGGCTCTTCTCCCCGACGAGGGTCTTAATCCACGGCGCAAACTCCGGCTGGCTAACGAACTGCCACGCGCCGGCGACGCACACGAGGCGGAAGGTGCGCGCGGCGGTGGCGTGCTCCTGCGCAAGCGCTTCGAGCACGGCGATGAGTTCCTCGTCCTTCGTCTTCCTAAACGACTTGGCGAGCGGCTCCTCGGAGTTCTCGGCGGTCTGGGAGAGCACGTCGCGGAGTTCTTTCGGACTCAGCGGTTTTTGGGAGTTGAAGAGGACGGCCTCGATGATGGTTTTGAGTTCCATGCTAATTCATCCGCAGGTTCAGTTCGGCGATGGGAGCGGCAGCGGCTTCGGCGGGAGCTTCAGTCGGTTGCGCCGCGACCAGCTGCGGCGGAGCCTGTGAAATCTCTATCTCCGAAAACTCCTCGGTCTGGGCAATGACGATTTGCTTGAGGCGAATCAACTCGAGCATCGCGAGGAAGGTCACGACGACCTCGGTGCGGCTGGTGGCCTCGGCGAAGAGTTCCGAGAACTTCACGGCGGGCCGTTCGCGGATGAGATTGACGATGGCCTCAATCTTTTCGCTGACGGTCCACTTGTCCTCGAAGACGTCGCGCGAGTCGGGGGGGGCGAAGCGCTTGAGGATGAGGTTGACCGCGTTGACGAGGTCGAAGATGGAGACTTCCATGCGCTGCACCGGGGCGTCGAAGGACAGCTTCGGCGCGGTGCGGCGATAGACGTTCTCCTGCGCGTGCTCCATCTCCTGCAGGCGGCCGGCGGCGTCCTTGAACTTCTTGTATTCGACGAGCTGGCGGATGAGTTCCCAGCGCGGGTCTTCGCCGTCGTCCTCGCCCTCGACGACGACCTGCAAGTCCTTTGGCAGAAGCTCGCGGCTCTTGATATACATGAGCGTGGAGGCCATCACGAGGAACTCCCCGGCGATGTCGAGGTCGAGCTGCCGCATGAGGTCCACGTAGCTGATGAACTCAGTGGCGAGCTTGGTGAGGTTAACTTCGTAGATGTCCACCTCCTCCTTCTTGACAAGGTAGAGAAGCAGGTCGAGGGGCCCCTCGAACATCTCAAATTGAACTTTGAACTCGGACATCAATCGCCCGGATTTTCACTCACGGGTCCGCAGACTCTAGAGGGACGTGGCGGGACTTGGCAACGATTTCGCGGGAGCACGGCTTTGCGACTTGCCAGCCTGAGAGTCGTCCGGCTTACTTCGCCGGAATTTTTAGCACCATGCCGCTGACCTCTGAACAACTCGCCAAAGCCAAGTCGCTCGGCTTCTCCGACAAGCAAATCGCCCACCTCATCGGCACGACCGAGGACGCCGTGCGCGCCGAGCGCAAACGCATCGGCCTCGTGCCCAGCTACCGCCTCGTGGACACGTGCGCGGCGGAGTTCGAGGCCTACACGCCCTACGACTATTCCACCTATGACCGCGGCGACGACGAGGTGAAGGGCAACACGGCGAAGAAGGTGATGATTCTCGGTGGCGGCCCGAACCGCATCGGTCAGGGCATCGAGTTCGACTACTGCTGCGTCCACGCGGCCTTCGCGCTGAAGGAAGATGGCTTCGAGACCATCATGGTCAACTCGAACCCGGAGACCGTTTCCACCGACTACGACACGAGCGACAAGCTCTTCTTCGAGCCGCTGACGCTCGAGGATGTGTTGCACATCTACGAGCGGGAGCAGTGCTGGGGCGCCATCGCGCAGTTCGGCGGGCAGACGCCACTGAACCTCGCGCTCGGTCTCCAGAAGAACGGCGTCAACATCATCGGCACCAGCCCACAGAGCATCGAGGTCGCCGAAGACCGCAAGCTCTTCTCAGCGATGCTGGACAAGCTGAAGATTCCGCAACCGCCGAACGGCCTCGCGACAAACGAAGCTGAGGCGCTCGTGGCGTCGAAGCGGTTGGGCTATCCCGTCCTGGTGCGCCCGAGCTTCGTGCTCGGTGGGCGCGCGATGCAGATTGTCTATTCCGACGCCGAGCTGTCGCACTACATGAGGTTCGCAGTCGAGGCTGGCCCCGACCGTCCCGTGCTCGTGGATAAGTTCCTCGAAGACGCGACCGAGGTGGACGTGGATTGCATAACGGACGTGGGGCGGTTCGAGAACCCGGCGGATGGCACCATCGTCATCGGCGGGATGCTGGAGCACATCGAGTTCGCGGGCGTCCACTCCGGCGACGCCGCGATGGTCCTGCCTCCGCACACGCTCTCGCCGTCGGTCATCAACACCATCCGCACCTACACGCACTCGATGGCGCGCGAACTGAAGGTCATCGGCCTGATGAACGTGCAATACGCCGTGAAGGGCGAGACCGTTTACGTCCTCGAAGTGAACCCGCGCGCGAGCCGCACGGTGCCCTTTGTGAGCAAGGCCATTGGCAAGCCGCTGGCTAAACTTGCCGCGAAAGTCATGGCCGGGAAGACCTTGAAGGAACTCGGCTTCACCGAGGAAATCTGGACGAAGTATTGGGCCGTGAAGGAGTCGGTCTTCCCGTTCAACAAGTTCCACGGGCAGGACATTCTACTCTCGCCCGAGATGCGTTCCACCGGCGAAGTCATGGGCCTCGACGCGGATCTCGGCGTGGCTTACGCGAAGTCACAGATGGCCGCGAACTCGCCATTGCCGCTCAAGGGCAAGGTCTTCATGAGCGTGAGCGACGCGCACAAGGAGCACGTGGCGGAGGTCGGCAAACAGTTCACTGACCTCGGTTTCGAACTGGTTGCCACCAACGGCACCGCCACCGTGCTGGAGCAGGCCGGGCTGAAAGTGCAGCGCATCTACAAGCTCGCCGAGGGTCGGCCCAACGCGATTGACTTGCTCAAGAACAAGGAAATCCAACTCGTCATCAACACGCCCGCCGGCCAATCCCCGCGCGCCGACGAAATCAAGATTCGAACCACGGCCGTCTACACCGGCACGCCGATCATGACCACGCTCTCCGGCGCACGCGCCGCCGCCCTGGGCATCGCCGCACTGCAAAAGAGCGGCTACGCGGTGCGCACGGTGCAGGAGTATCACTGAAGCCCGTGCCGGCGGTTTGCAACCGCCGTCCGTGGGCAACAGCAGGCCGAAAGCGGCGGCAAGCGCTCGGGACAGGCCCATCATATTTTCCCCATGGCCGCATCAGGTATTAGGGTTTCACTCCACCCAGCTTAAACTGTTACGTATGCACACGAATAAGACAGCAACGTCTCAGTCGAAAAGAAAGATACGAATATGAAAACGCTCCTGATTCTCGGTCTCGCCCTCGCCACCACCCTGCCCTCGCAAGCCCAGCTCTTCAGCCGCGACAACCTCGGCTCGGCTGTCTTAGGCGGCATCCTCGGCGGGGTCATCGGGCACAACAGTGGTCGCAAGACCGCCGAAGGCATCGGCATCGGCGCGGGCGCGGGCCTGCTGCTCGGCGCGCTGGCCAATGACTACAAGCGGCAGTCCAGCTACGAACCCGCTTACGCACCGGAGCCGACCTACTACGGGGGCAGCCAATACCGTTACTCCACGACGGGAGCGGTGCTGGGCGGCATCGCGGGCGGCGTGATTGGCCACAACAACGGGCGCAGGACTGCGGAAGGCGTCGCCATTGGTGCGGCTTCCGGCCTCGTTCTCGGCAGCGTCGCCGACCACAGCCTGCGCCAGCCGGCGAAATACTACCAAGCGCCTGTAGCCTACTCGCACGCCGTGCCGGCCTTCGGGGCGCAGCCCGCCGTCGTCACCACCCCCATCGCCAGCGGCTACGTTCTGCCTGCTGCGACCACTGGCACTGCGCCCATCCAAGCTCAAACTGTCATCATCAACAACTACTACGGTGGGGGCAGCCAGATGGGCAATGCGAACGCGCTCTTCGGTCGCTAACCTTTTCCTCGCCCGCACCAGTGGGCAGCCTCAAACTCATCGCGCTTATGAAACTGAACCTTGACCGTTGGATTGCGTCCCTGAGTTGCGTCGTCGCCGCTGGCCTGCTGGCCGGTTGCGCCAGCGGCGTGCAAAATCCCCGTGGCGTCTCCGTCACCGAGATGCGCCCGGACGAACGCGGCTTCGTCGCCGGCACCGGCGTCGAGTCGCAAGACCTCGTGCGCGTCGCGGACAAGATGGCGCGCGGCATCCTCGGCATCCCCCAAGTCACCCGCGCGCAAGGCACTCCGCGCGTCGTGCTCGACCCCGTGGTGAACGAGACCCGTTTCCCCATCAACAAGGACATCTTCCTCACCCGCATTCGCGCGCAGCTCAACTCGCAGGCGTCCGGCAAAGTCATCTTCCTCGCCCGCGACCGCATGACCGCCCTCGAACGCGAGCGCGACCTCAAGCGCTCCGGCCAGGTCACCAGCGGCAGCGACCCCAACGTCGTCGAGTTCAAGGGCGCGGATTTCTTCCTCACCGGCAAGCTCTCCAGCCTCACCACGCGCACCTCGAAAGGCGTGAGTGACTATGTCCTCTACACCTTCCAGCTCATCGACGCGCGGACCAGTGACATCGTCTGGGAAGGATTCGAGGAGATTAAGAAGCAGGGTCTTGAAGACGCTGTGTATCGTTAGGCCGTGAGGGGCGGACGTCTGTCCCCTTCAACGCTGTATGTCGAACGTGCCTCCAACTCCGCTTGCGAAGTGGCTCGCCGTCGCATCCTTGGTGCTTTCCACCGGCTGCGCCACCTATTCTGGTGACTCCGCCGCCAAATCTGCTTCGCCCACCACTGCCCCGACCGCCCCCCGCCGCGACCAAGTCCTCTGGAGCTACCGCAACGCCGCTCTCGCCATGCGCGCGGGCCGCTTCGACCAAGCCAAGACAGAACTAGAGGAAGCGCTCTCCCGCCTCGGCGGTATTTATGGTCCTGACAAAGCCGCCGCCAGCGCCCGCAGCCTGTTCAACGAGGAGGCCAAGAAGAACTTCATCGGTGAGCCTTACGAGCGCGTGATGGCCTACTACTATCGCGCCATCCTCTACTGGATGGACGGTGAGCCCGACAACGCCCGCGCCTGTTTCCGCACCGGCCAACTCCTCGACAGTGACGCCGAGAACAAGACCTACGCCGGCGACTACGCGCTCCTCGATTACCTCGACGGCTTCGCCTGCGTGAAGCTCGCCGCCGATGGCTCCGACGCCTTCGCCCGCGCGCAGACCCACACACGCAGCACGCCGCTCCCGCCTTATTCCCCGCGCGCGAACGTCCTATTCTTTGTAGAGTTCGGCAACGGCCCGCTGAAATACGCCGCCGGCCAATACCGTGAGCAACTCCGTTTCCGCGAAGGCAACTCCAGCGTGAAATCCGCCGTCATCAAAGTCGGTGGCCAGACCCTCCCCGCGCCCGCCTACGACGACCTCTACTTCCAAGCCTCCACGCGCGGTGGCCGTGTGATGGACCACATCCTCGCCGGCAAGGCGCAGTTCAAGGCCGGCGCAAACTCTATCGGCGACGTCGCCATCATCTCCGGAGCCGTTCTTGCCTCGCACCAGAAGCGCCGCAGCAATGCGGACGAAATCGGCGCAGGTCTGCTGCTCTTCGGCCTCGCCAGCAAGCTCGTCTCCGCCGCCACCACGCCGACCGCCGACACGCGCTGCTGGGAGAATCTCCCCGGCCACCTCAGCTTCACCGCCGCCGAACTCCTGCCCGGCCAGCACACCGCCACCGTCGAATTCCTAAACGCCGTCGGTGCCCCGCACCGCGTCAAGACCGCCACTTTCATCGTGCAACCCGGCCGCGACACCGTCGTCTTTCTCTCCGACCGCTGAACCATGAACTTTTGCCGCGAAAGAACGCAAAGAACGCAGAAGGGAAATCCCTCTTTGTGCTCTCTGCGACTTTTCGCGGCTAAATCAGAAAGCAAAACAATGAAAACCATCCTCACCCTGTCACTCCTCGCGGCGACGTTCGCCCTCACCGGCTGCCAATCCGGCGGTGCTTACGAAGCCCGCAACGCCCAGCGCTACGACCTCGAAAACAAAGCGCCCTTCGCGCTCATGGATTCGATGGTGCAGCGCTCCGTGAGCAGTTCCGGCATCCAGAAGCAGACCTTGGAGGACGGCCGCCTGCGCGTCGTCGCCAACGTGCGCAACCGCGAAGCGCGCCGCATCCAGGTGCAGATTAGCTGCGTGTTCAAAGACGAGAACATGGTGGCCACCGGCGACGAAACTCCGTGGACCAACCTCATCCTCACCGA
>CAMBZO010000148.1 GCA_945872195.1 Akkermansia muciniphila
GCGGGGGGCCTCGCCTCCCAAGTCGGCCCGGACTTCTACACCCACTCCGGCCTGCTCGACACCTCGTCCCCGTGGCCGAGCGTGCAGAAAGTCGCCTACCTCCTCGTGGACTCCACGAACCGCAACGCGCTGGGCAAAGACCTCATCCGCGCCGTCACGCGCAACCTGCTCCCGTCCGGCAACGTGGCGGAAGAACCCGTCGAGCAACTCCTCCTCGCCGACGTGGCCGAAGCGACGTTCTTCTTCCACGACGGCACGGACTGGCTGGAATCGTGGGACTCGGCCACCGCCGACCCGAAGCTCCCGCGCGCGATTAGGCTGCAGCTTCAAATGGCCTTTGAAGACCGCGCCAGCCGGCAGCAGCCCATCGAACTCATCGTCCCCATCGTCACCGAGGCCAGCACGAACGCCCCCGCAGGAGGCTCGCAATGAGACTGCCGCAGCAACCCGTGCCGGCGGTTTCCAGCCACCGCATTGTGTGTGGACAGCGCGCAGCCGTGCCGAGCGTGCAAACGTCTCGGACGGCCGTTGCAAGCCGCCGGCGCGGGGTTGCCGAGCGCGGCTCCGTCCTCATCATCGTCCTCTGGGTTGCCTTCGGCCTCGTCAGCCTCGCCATCTACTTCGCCAACTCCTCTTCCCTCGAACTCCGCGCCGCCGACAACCGCGTCGCCGCGCTCGAAGCCGAGCAAGCCATCGCCGGCGCGGCCCGCTATATCAGCAACGCCCTTGCGAACGTCACTGAACCCGGCGTCCCGCCCGACTCCGCCACGCTCAAAGTCGAGGCCATCCAAATTGGCACCGCGCGCTTCTGGCTCATCGGCCAACCGCTCGACGAAGAGGACGACCTTGAAGTCACCTTCGGCCTCGTGGACGAGGGCGCGAAGCTCAACCTCAACACCGCCACCGCCGCGATGCTTGCCAAGCTGCCGCGCATGAGCGCCGAACTCGCCGCCGCCGTCGTGGACTGGCGCGATGAGGACAGCAACCCCTCGGAGAACGGCGCGGAGGATGAGCTTTACGCGCGGCTCAACCCGCCTTACCGCTGCAAGAACGCGCCCTTCGAGAGCATCGAAGAGCTGCGGCTGGTCTATGGTTTCACCCAGGACATCCTCTACGACGAGGACGCGAACATGAACGCCGTGCTGGACCGCAACGAGGACGACGAGAACGCCACTGCCCCGAACGACAACCGCGACGGCAAGCTCGACCGTGGCGTGCTCGCCTACGTCACCGTCCACAGCAAGCAGCCGAACACGCGCACCAACGGCGACGCGAAAATCAACATCGCCACCGTGGACGCGCAGGGGCTGACGCGGCTGATGACGGAACTCGGCATCAGTGCGGAACGGGTGCCGCAAGTGCTGCTGCGCTTCTCCACCAGTGCTCCGCCCGGCGGCACGAACCAGCCGCCGCCCTCCGGCAACAACACGAACGGCAGCGTGCTTCAGTTCTACGTCCGCAGCGGGCTGACCGCCGAGGAGTTTCACCTCATCGAGAACGACGTGACTACCTCGACCAATGCCATGCTCGAAGGCTTGGTGAACGTGAACACCGCCACCGCCACGGTGCTTGCCTGCCTGCCCGGCCTCGATGCCGAGAAGGCCGACGCGCTCATCGCCACCCGCTCCGGCACGGACACGCAGCATTCCATCGCGTGGCTGAAGGACGCGCTGGAGGCGCAGGTCGCCGAGCAGGTCGGCCCGTTCATCACTGGTCGCAGCTACGTTCACACGGCGGACATCGCGGCACTCGGCCACCACGGGCGCGGCTACTCGCGCGTGAAGTTCATCTTCGACACCACCGAAGGCGGGGCGAAGATTCGTCAACGGCTGGACCTCACGCACCTCGGCTGGGCGCTGGGCTTGGAAGTCCGCCGACAGATTGCTGAAGCGCAGGACACACCTTAAACATGACTGGCTCACAGAAAACCAACTCCCTCCTCGGCCTCGTGCTCGACGGCAGCCGACTCGACTTCGTCGCGGCCAAGCGCACGAACGGGTCGGTCGAAATCCGCAAGGCGGGCAGCGTCACGCTCGCGCTCGACCCGCTCACGAATGACCCCGAACTCGTCGGCGCGGAGCTGCGCAAGCATCTCGAATCCGCCGGGCTTCGGGACCGCCGGTGCGTCGTCGGCGTGCCGTTGAACTGGGCGCTCACGCTCGCGGTGAAAGTCCCGGCTGGCCTGTCGCCTGAGGACGTCTCAGCGCTGCTGGCGATGGAGGCGGAGCGCGGTTTCCCCTACGCGCCGGAGACGTTGATGCTCGCGCAGTCGCTCGTCGGCGCGGCGGACGGCGAGCGCACCGCGACGGTCATCGCCATCCCGCGCGACCACGTCACGCGCTTGCAGGGGGCGCTGGAATCCATCGGGTTGCGCCCGGTGAGCTTCACCCTCGGCATCACGGCGTTGCAACCGGTGGGCGAGTCCGTCACGGCCGGCGGCGTCGTGGCGCTCGTGCCCGGTGAGAAGGGCGTGGCGCTGCAAGTCACGGCGCAGGGCGGCGTCTGTGCGCTGCGGATGCTGGAAGGCGCGTTCGAGCAGGACGGCTCCGAACGGCGCGTGCAGAAGGATTACCTCGCGCGCGAACTGCGCATCACGCTCGGCCAGTTGCCGGACGACGTGCGCGCGACGGTGCGGAACTTGAAGGTGTTCGGCGGAGGCGACCTCGCGGAGGAATTGCAGGAGCAACTCAGCGCGCGGGCCGAGGCGTTGGGGTTGCGGACGCAGCTCGTGAAGGAGTTCGCGCCACTGGAGTTTGGCGTGACGCTGCCGAGCGGGACGAGCGCAAATGCCGCGCTGGCGTTGGTGGTGCGGCACTTGACGGGCAAGGCGTCGGGCTTTGAGTTCCTGCCCCCGCACGTGAGCCAGTGGCAGCAGTTCATGGAGCAGTATTCCTCGAAGAAGCTGGTTTACGGCGCCGGACTGCTGGCCTGCGTGATGTTCGTGATGGCCGCGCTCTTCGGCTGGCAACAGTGGCAGCTCACGCGGCTGGAATCGCAGTGGCAGGGGATGGAGGCTCGCGTGACGCAGGTGGACCAGCTCAGCACAAAGATCCGGAAGTTCCGCCCGTGGTATGACGAGTCGTTCCGGGCGATGACGATTTTGAAGACGCTCACCGAGGCGTTCCCGGAGGACGGCACGGTCTCCGCCAAGTCCATCGAGATTCGCGACCGCTCGGGCGTGACCTTCAGCGGCACAGCGCGGAACACCACCGCGATGCTGAAGATGCGCGACAAGCTTCAAGCCGCCCGGAATGTCACTGACATCAAGCTCGAGAACAGCAAGGGCGGGCAGAACAACCAACCGCTTGAATTCACCTTTAATTTCCACTGGGGCGAGACCCAAGCCAGCAAATGAACCATAAGAACCGCGAACAACTCTTGGCCGGTCTGGCCATCACCGCCGTGCTATTGCTCGTGGGCGACAGCTTCGTGCTCAAGCCGCTCACCGCGAGCTGGAAGGCCCGCACCGCCCGCATCGCCGCATTGGAGGAGAAGGTGGTCGCCGGCACTGAGAAGCTGAAGAACGCCGAGAAGTTGCAGGCCAAGTGGAATTCCATGAGCGCCAACACCCTCACGAACGAGATCTCCGCCGCCGAGAGCCAGGCGCTGCGGGCCTTCGAGCGTTGGTCGCGCGACGCGAACGTGACCATCAGCGGCCTCAAGCCGCAGTGGAAGCGCTCGAACTCGACGGAGGATTACCAGACGCTGGAGTGCCGCGCGGACGCGACCGGCAGCCTCGCGAGCCTCGCGCGGTTTCTCTATCAGGTGGAGAAAGATCCGCTGGCGATGAAGGTGGACGTGGTGGACCTGACCGCTCGCGACGTGGAGGGCCGCAACCTGACGCTGGCCCTGCAACTCAGCGGACTGGTGCTCACGCCGAAGAAGGTGGCGCTCACGCCGAAGAAGAATGAAGCGGCGGCAAAATAAGAACGTGAAGGCATTTAATCACCGCACTGGCTTGGGAGCGCGCGACCTCGCTATTCGACTCTTTGCGTGGAATAGTCCCAACAACTTGCTTCCCATGAACGCTTCGCAACTCCTCCTCGCCAGCCTGGTATTGCTCACGCCGATGGCCGCAGTCGCGCAGTCGCGCACGAACTCCCCGGCTCCGCAGTCTGGCGCGAAGGTCGCCGCGAAGGCCGCGCCCGCGCCTTCGCCTGCTGCGAGCTTCGAGGCATTCAAGAACGTGCCGGACCGCAACATTTTCAACACACGCCGCTTCGCCGGACGCACGAGCGATGCACCAACTGCACCAGTTGCACCGCCGCGCCGCGACCCGGTGGTCGAGACGTTTTCGCTGCTCGGGACGCTGGATTATCCGAAAGGCCCGGTCGCGTTTTTTGAAGGCAGCAGCTCCGGGTATCGCAAGGCTGTGCAAGTGGACGAGAGCATCGGCGGCTGCAAAGTCATGGCCATCGAGAGCGCTCTCGTGCGGCTCGAAGCGAACGGAAAACCCGTCGAACTCAAGGTGGGCTACATGATGCGCCGAGAGGATCAGGGCGAGTGGAAGACGCGCGAAGCCGAGCGCATCTTTGAGCCGACTTACACTCCGAGCTACTCCTCGAGCTCGGGTTCATCCTCGCCGTTTGGTTCCAGCTTTGGTGGCTCCAGTTCCAGCAGGGACCCCCGGGATTACCGGAGTTCGAGCGGCTTCAGCAGCTACAGCCGCGACTCGCGCGGTGGAAGCTCGTCCTTCGGCAGCGGCAGCAACCCGGCGGACATAGCGCAGCAGCGCATCCGCGAGCAGGACCGCAACGGCGATGGCAAGATATCGCGTGACGAGGCGGACAGCCGGCTGCGCGACCGTTTCCGTGACATGGACAAAAACTCGGACGGGCAAATTGATGCCGAGGAATACACGGCTTACTACGCCGCCCGCATGAGCGGCAGCACGTCCAGCGCGCCGCCCACGAGCAGCTTTAACAGCGGCTCCAGCTCGGCCAGTCCGGGCACCTTCGGCGGCGGCAGTCCGGGCAGTTCAAGCTCACCGCCCGCCAGCACCCCCAGCTCGGGCGGCGGCGGGGAAAGCGATCTTTTGAAACGACTCATGGAACAACGTTCACGGGAGAACCGATAATATGAAAAACAACCTCGCCCTCATCCTCACTGTCGGCCTTGCCGTCACAGCGCCGGCGCAAACCACGCCCGCCCCCGCTCCGGCCCCCGCTCCGGCTCCGGCCCCCGCCGCGCCGAAGCCCGACGACGCTGCGCGTCCCGCCGGCCTTGCCGCCGCGCTCGCGGCGGAAGCTGTCGCGAAGGCCGCTGAAGCAGCGCGCCCGCCCACGCCCGCCGTGCCGAAGGAGCCGGTCAAGCGCGTCACCAGCGACACCGAGAAGGGGATGCGCCTGAACTTCCGCGGCGTGTCGCTGGAGATGGTTCTCAACTATTTCAGCGAGGCCGCCGGCTTCATCATCGTGCCCAAGACCGACATCCGCGGGCGCGTGGACGTGTGGAGCGAAGAACCGTTGACGAAGGACGAAGCGGTGGACGTGCTGAACAACGTGCTCGGGCGCAATGGCTACGCCGCCTTCCGCAGCGGGCGCACGCTCAACATCGTCAACAAGGACGAGATGAAGCAGAAGGCGCTGCCGACCATGGCCGGCAGTGACCCGGAGAAAATCCCGGCGAGCGAAAACATGGTCACGCAAATCCTCCCGATTAAGTTCATCTCCGCCGAGCAGTTGATTAAGAACCTGGAAATGCTGCTCCCGACTTCCTCCACGATGTCCGCCAACGCGGGCGCGAACGCGCTGATCATCACGGACACGCAGGTGAACATCCGGCGCGTCGCCGAGATCATCAAGGCGCTCGACAACCCCGTGGCCAGCGTCTCCGCCATCAAGGTCTTCCCGCTCAAGTATGCCGACGCGAAGGCGCTCTCGACGGTGTTGAAGGACCTCTTCGCGCCGGACACTTCGAGCGCGGGTGGACGCGGCGCGCAGGGCGGCGTCAGCCCGCTGCAGCAAATGTTTCAAGGCCGCATGGGCGGGAGCGGCGGCGGGAGCAGCGGCGGTGGCGGTGCGCAGGCCGGCGGGCGTGTGAACACGCCCAAGGTGGTTGCCAGCGCAGATGAGTTGAGTAACTCCCTCATCGTCAGCGCGCCGGAAGCGCAGATGCCGATCATCGAGGACTTGATCAAGCAGGTGGATGTGCCCGTCGAGGACATCACCGAGGTGAAAGTCTTCCGCCTGAAGCATGCGAGCGCCGACGACACCGCCACGATGATCAAGAACCTCTTCCCCGACACGAGCACGCAGGGTGGACGGACCGGCGGACGGACCGGCGGCAGCAGCTTCTTCGGCGGCGGCTTCCGCCCGCCCAGTGGCGGCGGCGGCACTGGCGCGGCAGCCGGCCAGAGCGAGCGAGCGCTCAAGCAGAACAAAGTTGTGGCTGTGGCCGACAACCGCACCATGTCCGTCATCGTCACTGCGTCGCCCACGCTCATGGAGCAAATCACGGGGATGATCACCCAGCTCGACTCCGATCCATCGAAGCAACAAAAGGTCTTCGTCATCCCGGTGGAGAACGCCGACCCGGCGCAGATGCAGCAAATCCTGCAAGCTCTGTTCCCAACTCAGAGCGGTCGGACTGCGCAGTCGTCCAGCGGCCGGACAGGCACAGGCGGCTTCGGCACAGGCACCACCACGCGCAACAACGGCGGCCAAAGCAGCACCAGCGGCCGGTCGGGCAGCAGCGGCTT
>CAMBZO010000149.1 GCA_945872195.1 Akkermansia muciniphila
CCCGCCCAGACGCTTAAAAGCAGCCATGCCTCTTGCGTCCGCGTGTCCAGCGAGCGCCAGTGTGCACGCCGCCAGAGCCAGCCCAGCAGCGGCGTCCACGGCAGAAAGCCGGCGGCGAGCACGGGCAGGAAAAACCAGAATGGCTGCGCGCGGTTCTTGGCTGCCGCCTGCATCGCGTGGCCGACGACCTGCCCTTTGACCATAAACTCGAACGAGTTCGGCAAGCTCTCCCAGACCATCAGAAACCACGGCAGCGCCAGCGCGGTGAAGAGCGTCGCGCCCGCGAGCGCGCCGAAGAGCAGGATGCTCAGACGCGGGGCCGCCGTCCCGCGCCGCCACCACACCAATGCGCAAAAGGCGACGAGCGGAATCACGAGTGCAATCGGCCCCTTGGTCAGCGCGCCGCCGGCCATCGCGGCCCACGCGGCCAGTTGCCAGCCGAAGCTCCGCCGAGCCGCCAGCGCACGGGCATCGCCGGCCGGGTCAGGTTCATCCTCAACGAACGCCGCTGCCTGCTGACCGCTGCCTGCTGACCGCTCTTCCAACGCATCCAAGCTCCGCCAGCTTCGCCAGAAAAAGTAAATGGCCCACGCGATGAACTGCGTGAGGAAGATGTCCGTCGTCAGCATCCGCGCCATCACCCAGTAGAGCATGGACGTGGCGAGGATGAGCACGCTCCAGCGCGCCGCCGCCGCACCCGCGACCGAGCGCACGAGGAGGAACGTGGCCCACGCCGCGCTGAGGCCCGCGAGCGCCAGCGGCAGGCGCACGGCCCATTCGTTCACGCCGAAGACCGCGAGCGACGCGGCGACGGCCCAATAGGTGAAGGGCGGCTTGTCCAAATGCGGCACATACCAGATGTGCGGCACGAGCCAGTTGCCGGTCTCGACCATCTCGCGGGCGATCTCGGCGTAGCGGCCCTCGTCCGGCTCGTTCAGTGAGCGCGTGCCAAGCAGGCCGGCGAAGAGCAGAAGCACGAAGGGCAGGAACCACCACGGCGGGCGTTGGTCAGAGTCGGCGTGCGGCACGGCGCAATTTTAGCGGGTGGAGAGGGGAAGCGGAAGCGATGAGTTGCGGGAAGTAAGTTGGCATCTCATGAACTGCACTGCGCAGCAGCCTGAAAATCAGCGCATAGGGTGAGCAAAAAGGATGGCTCGGCCCTCGTGGGTCGGACAAGCGGGGGGGCGCAACGGGTTGAATTCGGACGGTGCGCAACACCCAACTAATAGTGGTTGCGGGCATGAAATAACCATTGTCGGGAAAGTGGAATCCCGATAGATTTCTGGGCGTCTCGAAGTCAGGTTGACACACCGTCTCCAAGCGGTCTTTTCCGGTGGGTTTGCTCTGCCTCGCGACGCCATTTTACTGAACAATGTCCGCTGAATCCCAGACCTACGACGCCTCAAAACTCAGCCAGCTCAAGGGCCTCGAAGCCGTCCGTAAAAAGCCCGGCATGTATATCGGCGGCACGGACGAGCGCGCGCTGCATCACTGCGTGTCCGAGGTGCTGGACAACTCGGTGGACGAACATCTGGCGGGGCATTGCACCCTGATCGAGGTGACGATCCATGTGGATGGCTCGATCTCGGTCCGCGACAACGGGCGGGGCATCCCGGTGGACATCAACAAGGACAGCGGCCTGCCGGGCGTGGAACTGGTGCTGACGACGTTGCACTCCGGCGGCAAATACGGGCAGGGCGGCTACAAGTTTTCCGGCGGCACCCACGGCGTCGGTGCGAAGTGCGTGAACGCGGTGAGCGAGTGGTTCGAGGTCGAGGTCACGCGCGATGGCAATGTGCATCACATGGAGTTCGAGCGCGGGCACACGATGAAGAAGCTCGCGGTGATCGGGAAGGCGAAGGGGTCGGGCACGTTCATCACGTTCAAGCCAGACCCAGAGATTTTTCGTGAGACGGTCGAATACAAGCCGGAGATCATCACGCAGCGGCTGCGGGAGTTGGCGTTTTTGAATAGCGGGTTGGAGATCACCTTCCTCGACGAGCGCAAGGCGAGCGGCGAGCGGGAGAAGTTTTTTTACAAGGACGGGATCGAGGAGTTCGTGAAGCAGCTCAACAAGAGCAAGACGCCGATTCATCCCAAGCCGATTTCCTTCCGCAAGGAGTCGTCGGTGGAGACGCCGGACAAGAAGGTGGAGATCCATGTGGACGTGGTGCTGCAATACAACGACAGCTACAACGACCAAGTGCTCTGCTACACGAACACGATTCACAATCCCGACGGCGGGGCGCACCTGACGGGGTTCCGCAGCGCGATGACGCGGGCGATCAACCAATACGCGAAGTTGAACGACCTGCTGAAGGACAAGGACCCGCAGATCACGGGCGACGATGTGCGCGAGGGCCTGACGGCGGTGGTCTCGATCAAGCACAGCGATCCGAAGTTCGAGTCGCAGACGAAGGTGAAGCTGATCTCGCCGGAGGTGGACAGCATCGTGGGTTCGGTGAGCTACGAGGGGTTGATGAGTTACTTCGATGCGAATCCGCCCGTGGCGAAACGCATTTTGGACAAGGCGCTCAACGCGGCGCGCGCCCGTGAAGCGGCCCGCAAGGCCCGCGAGGCCGTGCGCAAGACGGCGCTGACGGGTGGGGGCTTGCCGGGCAAACTGGCCGATTGCTCGGACCGCGACCCAGTGAACACGGAGTTGTATATCGTCGAGGGCGACTCGGCAGGCGGCTCCGCCAAGCAGGGCCGCGACCGAAAGTTCCAGGCCATTCTGCCGATCCGCGGCAAGCTCATCAACGTGGAGAAGGCGCGCCTGGACAGGGTGCTTCAGAACAACGAAATCCGGACGATGATCACGGCCATCGGCACGGGCATCGGCGATGGCGAGGGGGAGGGCGCGTTCGACCTGAACAGGCTGCGCTACCACAAGATCATCATCATGACGGACGCCGATGTGGACGGCTCGCACATCCGCACGCTGCTGCTGACGTTCTTCTACCGGCAGATGCACCAGCTCGTGAAGCAGGGGTTCGTCTATATCGCGCAGCCGCCGCTCTACTCGATCACGCGCAAGAAGCGCACGGACTACGTGGACGACGACAATCAGCTCAATCGCATCCTGCTGCAAAACGGCACGGAGGAAGTGCGCTTGAAGAATCTGGCCGACGGGCGCGAGTTCACGCCGAAGCAACTAGAGGAAATCCTCACGCTGCTGGAGTCGCTGGACAAATACGCGACCTTCATCAAGCGGCAGGGCGGGGACTTCGCGAACTATGTGGAGCAGCGCGACGTGGACCACGCCTTCCCCGTTTACCTCATCAAGGTGCGCGAAGGAAATGAGGAGACGGTCCATTACTTCGAGAATCTCGCCGCGGTGGAGCAGTTCAAGACCGAGAACCCCGACCTGTATGGCGACGGCGAGGTGCGCGAGCTGGCCGAGAAGGCGCGCAAGCAATCGCGCCGTGTGGTGGGCGTGGACTTGCACTTGGAGAGCAAGGCCATCGGCGATCTGCTCGGCAAGCTGGCGAAGAAGGGCCTTGCCGTGGACCACTACGCCGCACAAGACAAGCCGCTGTTCGAGTTGACCGAAGGCGAGGGCGAGCGTGCGAACGTGAAGCCGCTGTTCTCCATTCCCGAAATCCTCGAAGGTGTGAAAGCGGTCGGCAAGAAGGGCATTCAGATTTACCGCTTCAAGGGTCTGGGCGAAATGGACGCGAAGGAACTCTTCGAGACCACGATGAACCCGGTGAAGCGCAAGCTCCTGCGCATCGACCTCACCGACGCCGTCGAGGCCGAGGAGATGTTCGTGCGCCTCATGGGCGACGAGGTTGAGCCGCGCCGGCAGTTCATCGAGGACAACGCGCTCAACGTGCGGAATCTGGACGTTTGAAGAAAGAATTTGACGACTGTAGTCACGCGTGACTACATTGCCTCGATGAAATCGAAAATACGCATCACTAGATTCCCGGAAGCCAAGTCGGAGCTGATGGAGCTACGCGAAACCATGGCGTTGCCCGGGGTGGGGCTTTCGATCCCGGTGCGCGCCGCCAAGGCCAAGCTCTCGGCCCTGCTCGAATTGGTGGCGGGCGGCCAGCAGGTCACCATCACCAGCGATGGTGTTCCGAAGGCGGTTCTGTCACCCGTCGCCAAACACGAGCAGCGCAAGGTGTTCACCGGCACTGCGGAGCACCTCAAAAAAATGCCGCCGTGGCGGGGCGGGCCGACGGCAGAGGAACTCATCCGCGAAGACCGCGAAGGGCGGGGTTAGTAGCACATGTATCTCGACTCCTGCATCCTCTTGAAACTGCTCGTGGCCGAGCCGGACAGCGAACTGTTCGTTCGTTCGCTAAAGGGCCAGCCGCTGGTCACCTCCGAACTCGCGCTGACCGAAGTTTTCTCGGCGTTGCTCGCCCGTGAGCGCGCCGGGAATATCGGTCGGCCCGACCGGCGGCGGGCGTGGGCCGAGTTCGAGGCGCGCATCGCAGCCGGCGAAATCCGCATCGAAGCGTTGAACCCCACCGTGCAGCGGAAAGCCCGGCATATGCTCGAACACTGTCATCCCAAAGTGCCGCTCCGCACTCTCGACGCGTTTCACCTCGCCACGGCGGAGTTGTGCCATGACTTCCCGCTGGTCACGACCGACGGCCGCTTGCGCGCCGCCGCCAAGCTGCTCGGCCACGCCGTGTTTCCAGCAGACACCACCGCTGCCACCTGACTTTTCCCATGCCCGACGAAATTCCACCGACACCCCCGCCCCCGCCTGCGCAGCCCACCGGCTCCGTCTACACGCAGGGCGAGAAAATCACCAAGATCAACGTCGCCGACGAGATTAAGAACTCGTTCCTCGACTACTCGATGTCCGTCATCATCTCGCGCGCGTTGCCCGACGTGCGCGACGGCCTCAAGCCCTCGCAGCGCCGCATCCTCTACGCGATGCACGAGCTGTCCCTCTTCCCCGGGCGCAAGCACTACAAGTGCGCCAAGATTTGCGGCGACACCTCCGGCAACTACCACCCGCACGGCGAAGCCGTCATCTACCCCACACTCGTCCACATGGCGCAGCCGTGGGTCATGCGCGAGAAGCTCGTGGACGGCAAAGGCAACTTCGGATCCGTCGAAGCCGACCCGCCCGCTGCGATGCGTTACACCGAGGCCCGCCTCACGCACCTCGGCGCGGCGCTGATGCAGGACATGGACCGGGACACGGTGGACTTCGTCCCGAACTACGACGAGCGCATGACGGAGCCGACCGTCTTCCCGGCGGCGTTTCCCAACTTGCTCGTCAATGGCGGCACCGGCATCGCCGTCGGCATGGCCACGAACATGCCGCCGCACAACCTCGGCGAAGTCGTGGACGGCATCTGCGCGCAGATTGACGACCCCGC
This sequence comes from Akkermansia muciniphila, assembly GCA_945872195.1. GTDB lineage: Bacteria > Verrucomicrobiota > Verrucomicrobiia > Limisphaerales > SXTU01 > SXTU01. Next base: position 5,349 of record CAMBZO010000149.1, read on the forward strand.
CATCACCATCGCGGGCCTGATGAAGTTCATCAAAGGCCCCGACTTCCCCACCGGCGGCTTCATCTGCGGCATCGAGGGCATCAAGAACTACTTCGAGACCGGGCGCGGCTCCATCAAGCTGCGCGGCAAAATCGGCAGCGAGGAACTCAAGGGCAACCGCGAGCAGCTCGTCATCACGGAAATCCCCTTCAACGTGAACCGCGCGGCGCTCGAATCGAGCATCGCCGACCTCGTGAACCAGAAAATCATCACGGACATCTCCGCGATGCGCAACGAGTCCGACGAGCACTGCCGCCTCGTCATTGAGCTGAAGCGCGACGCCCTGCCCAAGGTCGTCATCAACAACCTCTTTCAGCACACCCAGCTCGAAGTCTCCTTCAGCGTCAACGCCCTCGCCATCGACCACGGCAAGCCCAAGACGCTGAACCTCAAGCAGCTCATCTCCGCCTACATCGACCACCGCCGCGAGGTCATCCTGCGCCGCACCCGCTTCGAGCTGCGCAAGGCCGAGGACCGCGCTGAGATTCTCGAAGGCCACCTCGTCGCCCTCGCCAACCTCGACGAGTTCATCCACATCATCCGCAGCAGCGACAATAAGGAAGAAGCCCGCGTGAAGCTCCTCGCGTTCGAGTGGACGCGCGAGCAAGTCGAGCGCTGGGGCATCCTCATTCGTCGCGAAAGCCAGCTCACCGACGGTCGTTACTCCCTCGCCGAGCGCCAGGTGGACGCCATCCTCGAACTCCGCCTCTACCAGCTCACCGGACTCGAAATCGACAAGGTCGAGGCCGAATACAAGGCCCTCCTCGAAGTCATCAAGGACCTGATGGACATCCTCGCGAAGGAGTCGCGCGTCATGGGCATCATGAAGGCCGACCTGAAGGCCATTCGCGAAAAGCACGCCACCCCGCGCCTCAGCCAAATCGTCCCCGACGAAGGCGAGATTGCCATCGAGGACCTCATCGCCAACGAAGGCGTCATCATCACTCTCACCCACGCCGGCCTGCTCAAGCGCACCGCCGTCTCCGCCTACCGCGCCCAGCGCCGTGGCGGCAAAGGCGTCATCGGCATGACCACCCGCGAGGCCGACACGCCCGAGGAAAGCGACTTCATCGAGCACCTGTTCACCGCCAGCACGCACGACTACCTCATGTTCTTCACGAACACGGGTCGCGTGTATGTCGAGCGCGTCCATGAGATTCCCGACATGGGCCGCGCCTCGAAAGGCCGCAGCATCGCCAACCTGCTCGAACTCCAGGCGAACGAAAAAATCGCCGCCCTCATCCG
>CAMBZO010000150.1 GCA_945872195.1 Akkermansia muciniphila
GGCCGCTGCAGTCCCGCCACGGTCGTGAGCCAGTCACTTTTGCCAGCCCATTGGAGACCGCCAACCACCCAGAAATCTCCGGCCAGCAAACTCCAGTCCACGCCCTCCACCAGCGCCACGTCCGGCTCCTGCGCGGAGGAAATGCTCGCACCCACCAACTCGATGAGCGGCGGTGCGGAGGTGTTGGAGTCATGTGCTACCAGGTTCACATCAGGAGATAGACGATGATGAACAGCGCGTCTGCCAGCACGCAGCCCGCGACGCTCTGCGCCACCGCGCGCGTGGTCGCGGCGGAGACTTCCTCCAGACGCAGGCGTTGTGCGAGGCCTTGATAGCACGTCACGGTTGCGATGATCGCGCCGAACGTCGCGGTCTTGAAACCGAGCAACACGAAGTCCTCCCACGCCAGCGCGCGCGCGATCTGGTTGAAGTAATCCCCCGGCATCAGCGGCACGTCCTGCAGGAACACGAAGAGATACCCGCTGCCCAACGCCACGAGTATGAGATAAACCGTCAGCGAGAAGATCGCCGCCGACAGCCCGATCACCCGCGGCATCACGAGGTAATGCACCGGATCGATTCCGAGCGCCTCGAGCGCCTCCACCTCGCCCTGCGCACGGCTCATGCCCAGCTCGATGACGATGGCGGTGCCCACGCGCGCCAGCACCACAAGCGCGGTGGCCAGCGGGCCGAGCTCGCGGATCAGCACCGTGACCATGACCGTGCCGACGTATTGCTGCGCGCCCACTTTCTGGAGCAACGAGACCGTCTGCCCCACGATCACCAGCCCCAGCGCAAGTCCCAAGAGCACGATGCCCGGCAACAGGTGGACCCCCGCGCGATCGATCTGCGCGCGGATGAGCGGGTGGATGACGCGCCACGCTGCGTTGAACTTCGTGAGAGTGACGCCCAGCGTGATGAGTGCGAACGCGCCCACGCCTTGAATCGTCTGGAGCAGCCGGAAAATCTGGCGGCCAACGAAATTGAGGTAGCTCCGGGGCAGCGGTAGCGCCATCACGCTTTGCAGCAGCGAGGGCTTGGCTGGCGGGGCGGAGGCTGTTTCCACGCGCCCAGCTTAGGCAGCGGGGGAATGGTGGGACAATAGGATTTTCGCGGCACCCGCGCGCGCTTTGCGCGCCTGAGCCGGGCTATGGCTTCGCGTCCGCCGAGGCGAACGCCTGCTCTAGGCTGGCCAACGCGCCTCCCGGCTGCGGGGTTGGTGCGAGGGCCTTGCGCAGGTAGAGGATTGCGTCCTCCGCCGATGTCACCGTCCGGGGCAGGCTCGCGCCGGAGGCGTTGGCATGACCGCCGCCCTGAAACTGCTGCGCGACCCGGAGCGCCTCGCCGTTGGAACTGCGGAAGCTGGCGATGACAGTGCGGTTGGACTTCACGAAGAGCGTCAACAGCACCGAATACGGGGTGGCCTGCTCCTTGAGCAGCCGGTGGACAATGCTGTTCGTGTTGCCGACGATGTTGTCCACGAAGCCGATCGCCGTGGTGATTTCCACGACGTGCTTCCGGCTCCACGCGTAGCCCAGCGGGTCCTCCACCCGGCGCTTCACCGCCATCACCTCCAGCAGCGGGTGGTCGAGCAAGCGCTCCGGGTTGCCTTCGATCAGCTCGTGGATGTTCCAAAAGCCATAGACCTTCACCAGGTTCGCGTAGTCGTTGGCCACCTCGAAGTCCGGCTCCTCCACGAGGAACAGGTCGGCGGCGTTGCTCAGGCGCACGAGGCGATCCAGGTCGGGATTGGCGAGTCCGTGCGCGCAGCACAGCTCGTAGCAGAGCAGGCTCGCGGACTTGCGGAGATCGTGGATGAGCTGCGCCTGCTTCGCCGGGGTTTCAGTCGCATGGTGGTCGATCACCAGCCAGTCCGTCCGGTCCATGCGTGTCTCGAAGGAGAAGTCGCTCACCCAGGCGGAGCGCTCGCGCAGGATTCGCTGTTTCCAAGTGTTGTAATGATGCGCCTCCAGCCGCACATCCGTGTCAAAGAGTGTTCGCGACAGCCGCTTCAAGAGCAGGCCTGAGAGCAACCCGTCGAGGTCGCTTTCGTGAGTGAGAATGACTTCCGGTCGGGGCAGTGCAGCCATCGGGACGAGGCTACGGGGCGGCTCCCTCGAAGGCCAGCGGGAATGGGAGGCACCCCAGCGGGCTTGCGTAATAGACCCCGTAGCACTTTTGGCTAGATTGGCCGCGTGCCCGCGCTTAATGTCTCTTCCAACACAGAAAACCACACGCGCGCTATGGCTGAATTCTCCTTCAAATGCCCCTTCTGCAACCTCGAACTGAGCATTGACGAGTCTAATATTGGCCAGGAGGTCGAGTGCCCTGGGTGCAAGGACGTCCTCATCATCCCCACGCCCAGCGGCAGCAACGCGGCAGAGGAGGCCGAGGAGGATGGCATTCCAGTGATCCCGAAAGGCAGCTTCCCTGACGCGAAGATCATCAAGAACGCCTCCCAATCGCTCAATGTTGCGGCCAAGACCGTCAAGAAGCTGCGCGTGAAATCCTTCCGCCACCATGAGCACGTGAAGGATGGGAAGGACAGCTTCGACGAGGCTGTGTCCAGCTTCCTCGCCCAGCATCCCGAGGACGACATCGTCGGTCTCACCGGCATCCAATACACGCAGCAGCTCAAGTCGATGGATGCCGAGGGCAAGGAGACCACCACCCCGGTTACGGAATACGGCGTGCTCGTGGAATACAAGGCCTGAACGGGAGGTCGCCGGTGGGGTTCACTCTGTCCGCGTCGTTCCGCACGCCACTCCGAGGTAAAGCCCCGCTGCGCCCAACGCGAGATGAAGTCGGCAGTTCATGGCGCAAGCTCCCACAACCCCGCGTGTCCGCTCAAAGTTTTGTCCGACCCAGCGCCAGCACGCGGGCGAACTGCTCCTTCGTCAGCGGCGAGACCGAGAGGCGTGACTGTCGAACCAACGGGATGCCGACCAGCAAAGCATCCGACTTGATGACTTCGAGCGGGACGGGTTTCACGAACGCCTTCACCGGCGCGAGGTCCACGCACGACCAGTCGCCTTCCTCCGCCGTCGCGTCGGGATACGCCTCGCGCGTCACCTGCGCGAGGCCGACGACTTCCTTGCCGGTGACGCTGTGATAGAAACACACGCGATCGCCGCGCTTCATCGCCCGCAAGTTCAGGCGCGCGGTAAAATTCCGAACCCCCGTCCACGCCGTGCCGCCGTCCTTCACAAAGGCTGCCCACGAATAGGCCGCCGGTTCGGATTTCACGAGCCAGTAATTCATACGTGGAGAATGGGGCGGGCGGCAGCGCGAAGTCGAGGCCGTGAACCGTGCTGCAGAATCGCACTTGTTCCCTCGCTGCTAGTTTTCTACGCTGCCGCCATGCCCTCTCCAACTCCCACCACTGCGCCGCCCACGCAGCTCTTCCAGTATCGCGCCCACGTCACCTCCGTTTACGACGGCGACACTTGCACAGCGGACATTGACCTCGGCCTCGGTGTCTGGGTGCGCGGCGAGAAGCTGCGCCTGCACCGCATCAACACGCCGGAACTGCGCGGCGCGGACGAGGTGAAAGGCAAGGCCGCGCGCGACCATCTCAAGTCCCTCGTCGAGGGCAAGGCCGTGCTCCTGCAAACCGTCAAAGACCGGCGCGAGAAATATGGCCGCTACCTCGCCGAGGTCTGGCTGGAGCAGCCCAACGCAGTGCCCGTGAACGTCAACGACGCCCTCGTCGCCGCTGGGCAAGCGCGCTACCAAGATTACTGAACCCACCGCTAACCGCACACACCATGACCACATTACTTCGCACACTCGTCGCCGCATTCGTCCTCATCGCCTCCGCCTCCGCCGCACCCGCGCCGCGGCCGCCCAACGTCGTCGTCATCTTCTGCGATGACCTCGGCTACGCGGACATTGGGCCGTTCGGCTGCAAGTCTTACACCACGCCGCACCTCGACCGAATGGCGAAGGAAGGCCGTAAGTTCACCAACTTCCATGTCTCGCAGGCGGTCTGTTCCGCGTCACGCACCGCGCTGCTCACCGGCTGTTACAACAACCGCGTCGGCATCCACGGCGCGCTCGGGCCCGGCTCGCGCATCGGCATCCACGCGAACGAAATGACGATGGCTGAGGTCTTCAAGCAGAAGGGCTACGCCACTGGCATGGCGGGCAAGTGGCACCTCGGCCATCACCCGCAGTTCCTCCCGGTGCGGCACGGCTTCGACGAATACTTGGGCCTGCCCTACTCCAACGACATGTGGCCGCACCACCCCGAGGCGAAGAAAGGCAGTTACCCGAACCTGCCGCTCATCGAGGGTGACAAGGTGATTGACCCCGACATCACGCCGGAGAAGCAGCCGAACTTGACGACGTGGTATGCCGAGCGCGCGGTGAAGTTCATCGCCAAGAACAAGGACCGGCCCTTCTTCTTCTACCTCGCGCACTCGATGCCGCACGTGCCCCTCTTCGTGAGTGACAAGTTCAAGGGCAAGTCCGGCGCGGGCCTTTACGGCGACGTGATTCAGGAGATTGACTGGTCCGTCGGGCAAGTTCTCGACACGTTGAAAAAGCACGGCCTCGATGACAACACCCTCGTCGTCTTCACCAGCGACAACGGCCCGTGGCTGAGTTACGGCACGCACGCCGGCAGCGCGGGGCCGTTGCGTGAGGGCAAGGGCACGGCGTGGGAAGGCGGCACGCGCGTCCCGTGCCTCATGCGCTGGCCGGGCAAGCTCCCCGCCGGCACGAGCAGCGGCGAGATGCTGATGACCATTGATCTGCTGCCGACCTTTGCGCAGCTCATCGGCGCGAAACTTCCGGAGCACAAGATTGATGGTCTCGACGTCTGGTCACTCCTCGCCGGCACGCCCGGCGCGAAGAACCCGCATGAGGCCTATTGGAGTTACTACGCACAGAACGAGCTGCAGGCGATGTTCACCCCCGATGGCCGTTGGAAGCTGCAACTGCCGCACGGCTTCCGCACGCTGGCGGGCCAGCCCGGGGGCAAGGACGGCATCCCGGCAAAATATGCACCCGCCAAAATCACCGAGCCACAGCTCTACGACCTGCACGCCGATGTGGGCGAAAAGTCCGACGTTGCGGCCTCCAATCCAGCCGTTGTCCAGAGTCTCCTCGCCCTCGCGGAGAAGGCGCGCGAAGAACTCGGCGACTCGCTCACGCAACGCAAAGGAAGTGGCGTGCGCGAACCGGGCCGGCTGCCGGAGGGGAAGTAGTAACCGTGTGCGCGCTACGTCTGGACTGCGGCGGCCTGCCCGCCACGTTGACACGTCCCTGCCCGCTTCCTACCGTGCCCGTGCATGAACGCTTTGAAACACTCGCTGGTTGAGCTGATCCGCCGGGCTTCCGCCGAGCTGCCCGACGACGTGAACCGCGCGCTCGTCACCGCCTTGGAGAACGAGAAGAAGGGCACCATCGCCGCCAGCGCGCTGAAGATCATCGAGCAGAACATCGAGCTGGCAAAGCGCAAGTCCCAGCCCATCTGCCAGGATACCGGCAGCGTGATCTTCTACATCGAGTGCCCCGTCGGCTTCGACCAGGTCGCCTTCGAGGAGGCCGCGCGCGAGGCCGTGAAGGCGGCGACCAAGGTGGGTTTTCTTCGGCAGAACTCCGTGGATTCCCTTACCGGTAAGAATGACGGCACGAACCTCGGTCCCGGCGCACCGACGCTTCACTTTCACCAGCACCGCTCACCAGAAATCTCCGTGCGCCTCGTGCTCAAGGGCGGTGGCTGCGAGAACGTCGGCGCGCAATACTCGCTGCCCGCCGAGAAGCTCCACGCCAACCGCGACCTCGACGGCTGCCGCAAAGCCATCCTCGACGCCGTGCTCCAAGCGCAGGGCAAGGGCTGCGGGCCGGGCATCCTCGGCGTGTGCATCGGCGGCGACCGTGCGACGGGCTACGAGTTCAGCAAGCAGCAGTTCCTCCGCCTCCTCGACGACCGCAACCCGAATCCGGAACTCGACGCGTTGGAGCAAGACATCTTGAAGACCGCGAACGAACTGGGCATTGGCCCGATGGGCTTCGGCGGCAAGACGACGTTGCTCGGCGTGAAAATCTGCGCGGCCAACCGCGTGCCCGCGTCGTTCTTCGTGAGCGTGAGCTACATGTGCTGGGCGTATCGCCGGCAGGGCGTGACGCTGGGAGCGGCGGGGGAGATTGGGAAGTGGTTGTATTGAGGGCGATCGCGAATGGACGCGAATCAACAACAATTTCCAAAGCTGCTTCAAGCCGTCTTTTGCGACTGCTCCTCGTGGGCGGACTTCCAACGCCGGCTGCGTGACCTGCCCGAGAAGCAGAAGGGCGACCTCTTTGAGGACCTGGTCAAAGCCTACCTCCAGCTTGAGCCGGAATACGCCAGCAAGCTCAAGCACGTCTGGCTCTACCGTGAAGTGCCGCAGGCCGTCGCGAAGCAGCTCAAGCTCCCCGCCACTGACCAGGGCATTGACCTCGTCGCGGAAACCAACGACGGCGAGCTCTGGGCCGTCCAGTGCAAGTATCGGCAGGACACCGACCACTCCCTGAACTGGCGCGAGATTTCCACCTTCACCGGCCTCGCCTTCGGCGTCTGTCGCGGTTTCACGTTCGGCATTATCGCCTCCACCACCGAGCGCATCACCCATGTGCTCAAG
>CAMBZO010000151.1 GCA_945872195.1 Akkermansia muciniphila
AGCACGCGCGTGCGGTGCAGCGGCGTCTCGCTCGGCTACCAGCTCGCGTCGCCGTTCGCGGGCGGCCTCGCGCCGCTCATCGCCACGGCGCTGCTGAAGTGGGCGGACGGCAACCCGTGGCCCGTGGCGCTCTACCTCGTCGGGATGTCAGCCATCACGCTCGTGTCCGTGTGGTGCGCGCAGGAGACACACCGGACGGAGCTGGCGGAGAACGCGTGAAAGGCAGCGGGGAAAAGTAAACCGGCCCGCCATTGCGAGCGAGCCGGTTTTGGAAGCCTGCGGGTGCTACCGCTTCAGAAGACAAGTCCCGGACCCTTCACCTTGCGAGTTTCGACATGGCCATCGAACCACGAAAAGTTCCGAACGCTGCCATGAACGGGAAACACCGGGAGCTGGGCGCGCCACGTGTTTGCGGGGTTGTTCACGTTCACTTGGTCCGCGTCGGTCATTTGGTAGATGTCGGAGAGCGATCCCAGCGTGGAAATGGTGGGAAGGCTCATGGGGATGTATGGGCCAGAAGCTTGGCCGCTGGTGTAGCCGAATGGCAGTCGGTCAGGGGCGGCAATCGTGATGCTCCCGTTCACATGAGCAGCTGTCACCATGTAGTTCACCCCAACACCGCCGTTGGCCTGTTTGTTGTGTCGAGCGTAGCCGGCGCAGACGAAGACTTTGCCAGTTGCGTATGTGGCGGTTGGCGCCGGCAACGCCAAGTAGGTGCTGACGTGAAATATTAATTCATTGTCGCTCCGATTGCCGACCGCGACGCTTCGGTAATAGGGAACCTGCCCAGACAACATTCCGCTCCCGTCGTCCCACCGGCGTGGCATCTTCTCGTCGTAGTCTGACAAATACATACTGAGGGCCATGTTGATTTGCTTCAGGCTGTTCAGACACGAAGTCTGCGTGGCTTTCTGTTTGGCCTTGCCTAGCGCCGGCAGGAGCATCCCCGCCAGAATCGCGATGATGGCGATGACGACGAGCAGTTCGATGAGGGTAAAGCCGCCGCGCGCGGAGCGCTGGTTCTGGTTCGAGGATTTCATGATTGGCATACAAGTCACGTTACTGAGTGCAGACTGTCCGCGTTGGACTGGAGTTTGGCAAGTGACGTTAGGGAGACGCTGAACAAAGCATTTAACCACCGAGGCACCGAGGACATAGAGAGGGGATTTCAGCGGCCTTTCTCGGTGAACTCGGTGTCTCTGTGGTTAAATCAGCGTTTCCTTAGGGGGCAGCAATTCAGCGGGAAGCAGCGAGCGTGATCAGAGTCTGTCCCAAGGCGCCCTTCCACCTGGCTCAAAGCTAATCGATGACCGCTGCCACCGGCGCCTCCTCCCTTGACGCGCCTTTTCCATTGCCAGCAATATGCGCACGGCGTTTCGGCCCGGGAATCCAATGCCCGCTCCCCCGCCAAAGCTCCACCTGAACCGCATTTGAACTGACTCTGAACCATGAAGCTCGACGCACTCTATTCCTCCCTCACCATCAAGACGGGCGCGAAGCTCGTGCTCATCGTGCTCGACGGCCTCGGCGACATCGCCACCGCCGCCACGGGCAACATGACCCCGCTCGAAGCCGCCTCCACCCCGAACCTCGACGCGCTCGTGCAGTCCGGCTGCGCGCAGGGCCGCTTGATTCCTGTCGCGCACGGCATCACGCCCGGCAGCGGGCCGGGGCATCTCGGGCTGTTCGGCTACGACCCGCTGGAGTTTGAAGTGGGCCGGGGCGTCATCGAGGCACTCGGCCTGGGCATGGAGTTGAAGGCGGGCGATGTCGCGGCGCGCGCGAACTTCTGCACGCTCGACAAAAAGGGCGTCGTCACCGACCGCCGCGCGGGCCGCATCGCGACGGAGGTGTGCGAGGAGCTGTGCGCGCTGCTGGCGAAGAAGATTCAGAAGATTGGCGACACACAGGTCATCATCCGCGCCGGCAAGGAACACCGGTTCGTCGTCGTGTTTCGCGGCAAGGGCCTCGAAGGGCCGGTGACTTCCACCGACCCGAACCGCGAGGGTTTAAAGCTGCTGACGGCAAAGCCCGAGAACGCGAAGAACGCGAAGCAGAAGAAGACGGCGAAGCTCATCGCCGAGTTTTACAAGAAAGCGCTGCCCGTCCTAGCCAGCCACCCGAAGGCGAACGGCTTCCTCATGCGCGGCATCGCGCACCAGCCGGAGATTCCCACCTTCGAGGAGCGCTACCAGCTCAAGCCCGCCGCGATTGCGGTGTATCCGATGTATAAGGGCCTCGCGCAGCTCGTGGGTATGACGAAGGTCGAGGGGCCGCAGACCATCGCTGAGCAGTGCCAGCGCTACGTGGCGGAATACGACCACTACGACTTCTTCTTCCTCCACTACAAATACACCGACAAATACGGCGAGGACGGAAACTTCGAGGCGAAGCAGCAGGCCATCGAGGACTTCGACGCCGCGCTGCCCATCCTGCTCGGGAAGAAGCCCGACGTGCTGGTCATCACCGGCGACCACTCGACGCCGTGCGTGATGAAGGGCCACTCGTGGCACCCGCAGCCGGTGCTGTTGCACAGCGCGTGCAGCGGCTCGGACAAGCTCGACCGCTTCACTGAGACGGGCTCGAACTCGGGTTCGCTGGGCATCATCGAGGCGAAGTATCTGATGCGCCTCATGCAAGCGAACGCGAAGATGTTCGACAAGTTCGGGGCGTAATCCCGACGCGCCCACGACTCACGTGCCTACTACCGGGGAACCCAGCCCGGTGGTGGGTTTTTGTTTGCTGCGTCCACAAAAGCACGCTCGACACCCGCGCGTTCTCCGTGCGACAAACGCGCGACCTAATGGCCGCCTTGACTCCCAGCGAAGAAGCGCAGTTGCAGCAGACGATTGAGATGTTCCGCGTGATCACTCAGTCGCAGCCGCTCGACTACCAGTCTTTGGAAATCCTCAAGGAAGCCTACATGAAGCTGGGGTTGCAGAAGGACGTGGTGGCCACCTCCAAGCGCATCGCCGAGGCCTACGTCCAGCTCGGCCAACTCAGCTCCGCCATCATGGAGTATGAGACCCTTCTCCAGCGCTTCCCCGACGATCTCGACGTGCGCAAGGCGCTGACCGAGATCGAGAACAACAGCTTCGCCGGTCGTGGCGCCGAGCTGTCCGTCTCGGTCAACGCGCTCGCCACCGAACCGGGGAAGGGCAAGCCCGGTGGCCTCGGGCTCAAGACGGCCGAACAGGATGATGGCAAGGCCGCCATGCAGCGCCTCTTCGTGGACGGCAAGCTGGTCAACGCGTCGGACTTCGCACGGCTCTGGTCCACCCCCGGCGCGGAGCCAGTCACCCATGTCAACGAACCCTTCCTCCAAGTCATGGCGGACAAGGGCGTGTTGGGCTTGGACAAGTCCGTGAAGCTCGTCATCGAGCGCGCCCGCATCGGCTACCTACCGCTGGATAGATACGAAATAGACAACGAGCTGGCCAAGGGTTTCCCCCGGGCCGTCTGCCTCAAGTGGGCCGTCCTGCCCTTCGACCGCATGAGCAAGTCCGTGCTCGTCGCCACCGCGAACCCCTTCAACAAGCAGGCGGCCGCTGAGTTGCAAGCCGCCACGCCCAACCGCCTGCTCTGGTATATGGCCTCGCCCCCGGAACTGGTGAAGCTGCTCAAGAAAGTCTTCCGCTAGCCCGCCGTGAGTCTCGCACCTGTCAAATCCTTCGGTGAACGCATCGCCGACGCACTCGTCGAGGACAACCTGCTGACCACCCAACAGGTCGCGGACCTCGTCGCCCTGCAAAAAAAGGAGGGCACACGCCTCCTCAAGCTCCTCCTCGACAAAGCCTACGTCAGCGACGCCGACATGGTCGTCGCCATGGGCCGCGTGCTGAACACCCCGCCCGTCAACCTCGCCCGCATCAGCATCCTCCCCGAGGTCGTCGCCCTCGTCCCCCGCGAAGTCGCCCTCAACTACAAGGTCCTCCCCGTCGCGCGTCTGGAGAACAAGCTTTTCCTGGCGATGGCCGACCCGCTCAACGTCCTCGCCCTCGACGACGTCAAGCGCATCACCAAGCTCGACGTCACGCCCATGATCGCCTCCGAGAAGGTGATTCTCGAGAAGATCAACAACCTCGAGACCCACAAGGGCGGCTGGATGGAGGAGATCGTCAAGAAGTCGGAGGAGATGGACGCCGACGTCGAGGGCGCCGAACTCGTCGCCGAGAAGAGCGACAACTCCAGCGTGGACGCGCTGGCCGCCGCTGGCGAGGAGGCCCCCGTCATCAAGCTCGCCAACCTCATCCTCGTCCAGGCCATCCGCGACCGCGCCTCCGACATCCACATCGAGCCGTTCGAGAAATCCGTCCGCCTCCGCTACCGCGTGGACGGCGCGCTGATTGACATGCCCCCGCCGCCGAAGTCCCTCCAGTTGGCCCTGACCTCGCGCATCAAGATCATGTCGAACCTCGACATCGCCGAGCGCCGCCTCCCGCAGGACGGCCGCATGAGGATGCGCGTCTCCGGCAAGGACATTGACCTGCGCGTCTCCCTGCTCCCCGTCGTCCACGGCGAGAAAGTCGTCCTGCGCATCCTCGACAAGTCCAACCTCACCGCGAGCATTGATAAACTCGGCCTCGACCTCGACACCTTCAAACGCTTCAAGTCCGCCGTGGACGCGCCGCACGGCCTCATCCTCGTCACCGGCCCCACCGGCTCCGGCAAGACCACGACCCTCTACTCCGCCCTCAACGAGCTTAACAACCCCGACTACAACATCGTCACCGTCGAGGACCCCGTCGAGTTCCAGATCCCTGGCATCAACCAAGTCCCCGTGCGCAAGGAGATCGGCCTCACCTTCGCCGCCGCCCTGCGCTCCATTCTTCGGCAAGACCCCGACATCATCATGCTCGGCGAAATCCGCGACGAGGAGACTGCCGAGATCGCCGTCGAGGCCGCGCTCACCGGCCACCAAGTGCTCTCCACGATGCACTGCAACGACGCCCCCGGAGCCATCTCGCGCCTCGACGACATGGGCATCGCGCCCTTCCTCATCTCCAGCTCGGTGATCCTCGCCTGCGCCCAGCGCCTCATGCGCCGCATCTGCCCCGCGTGCAAAGAGCCGGTGAACTACCCGGCCAAGATTTTCGAGCAGCTTGATCTCGACCCCAAGTTCTTCGCCGGCGCGCAGCTCTACAAAGGCAACGGCTGCGAGCGCTGCAAGAACTCCGGCTACGCGGGCCGCTGCGCCATCATCGAGGTGATGACCGTCACGGACGAAATCCGCAAGCTGGTCATCGCCCGCTCCAGCTCCGCCGAGATCGCCAAGGTCGCCGTCTCCCAAGGCATGAAGAACCTCCGCGTCGCCGCCCTCGACAAAGTCCGCGAAGGCATCTCCACCCTGGAGCAAGTGCTCGTGCTCACCTCGAGCCACTGAGGCCGGACACCGCTGCGCGGATTTATAAGGAGAGCCGGTAAGCTGGAAGAGTTGACGGCCCGCCAAGTGTTTTTCCTGCTCTCCTTAAAAAAACACATCCCCCGCTAGCGGATGCCCCGCTAGGAACTCCGCCGTGGTCATGCGCCGGCTGCCTTCCTTCTGCACTTCGAGCAGACGCAGCGCACCCTCGCCGCAGGCGATGACCAGGCCCGACTTGTCAGCCGAGAGGACGCGTCCGGGCTGGGCGGCGGGCGGCGACTGCACGTCGCCGGCACGCGCGACTTCCGCACGCCAGACTTTCAGCAACAGCGGCCTGGGCTGCGCGGGCAGGAAGGTGAACGCGCCGGGCCACGGCGTGAAGGCACGGAGCCGGTTGTGCAGCACTCGCGCGGGCTGTGACCAGTCGAGCCGGCCATCCTCCTTCGTGAGCTTCCGCGCGTAGGTGACGCCTTCGGCGGGTTGCGGTCGCGGCGGAAGTTCTCCGCGGATGTAACGCGGAAGTGTCCGCACCAGCAGCTCCGCGCCGAGGACGGCGAGCCGGTCGTGAACTGTCTGCGCGTTGTCATCCGGCGCGAGGGGAGTGGTGCATGTGGCGACGATGCCGCCGGTGTCCAGGCCCGCATCCATCCGCATGATCGTCGCCCCCGTCTCGGCATCGCCTTCGAGGATGGCCCATTGAATCGGCGCAGCCCCGCGCCAGCGCGGCAGCAGCGAGGTGTGCACGTTCAAGCAGCCATGCTGCGGGAGGTCGAGGATCGCCTGCGGGAGAATCTGTCCGTAAGCCAGCACCGCGATGAGGTCAGGCCGCAGCTCGCGGAGCTGGGCGATGAACGCCTCGTCGCGCGCCCGCGTCGGCTGGAGCACCGGCACGCCCAGGCGGAGCGCGAGCTCCTTCACCGGCGGCGGCTGGAGCTTCAAGTCGCGCCCCCTCGGCTTGTCCGGCTGCGCCACCACGCCCACGACGTCGCAATCCGGCGCGGTGGCGAGCGCCTGCAACGTCGCACAAGCGATGTCCGGCGTGCCCATGAAAATGATGCGCAACGACATGAGCCCAGTGTCACGGGCGCGAACGCAACGGGCAAGCGCGGGAAGCTGGGCCGGACTGGACGCTGCGCAGAATGAGCGGCGCCCCAAAGCGCCCACCTCACGAAATGGGCTTGCCCCCCATTTTCCCCGCCCGCGATACTGCGCCCCATGAAACACGTCCGTCTCGGC
>CAMBZO010000152.1 GCA_945872195.1 Akkermansia muciniphila
GCAGCAAGTCCGAAGCGTCGGTGAAGTTTTCGTTCAACTTGCCCGCGGGGCTGACGCCTTGCCAACTGACGATGAAGGGGACAAGCCCGCCGCCTTCCTCCATGCCGCCCTTTTGTCCGACGATGCGACGGCCGCCGATGGTTGCGCGATCGGCGTTCGCCTTGGCGGTGCCGTTGTCGCCCATGAAGAAGACAACGGTGTTGTCGCGGAGTTTAAGGCGCTCCAATTCGGCGAGGAGTTTGCCGATGAGTTTGTCCATGTAGGTGATGTTGTCGTTGTAGAGCTGGACGTAGCGGGCGGCGGCGTCTGTGCCGGGCGCGGGCGGCGCGCTGTCGGGCGTGGGCAGGATTTGCGAATGCACGAACGACAGCGAGTAGTAGAGGAAGAAGGGTTTGCTCTGGTTGGAGTTGATGAAGTCGAGGGCGCTCTTCTGCATCAGGTCGGGCATGTATTCCGCGTCCGTCATCGTCAGCTTTTTCTCGTTGATGTTGTAAGGGCCGGGGTTGGCGCGGACCCCGTCGTCGGCACCTTTTTCACCGGTGAGCGCATACTTTTTGACCCACGCGGCGGCGGCGGATTTGTTCCAATAGATGCCGCTGGCCTTGTAGCTCAAGACGTGGTCGAAGCCCCAATCCGTCGCATCTCCCGAGGGCAATATCTGGCCCCATTTGCCAATCATCGCGGTGGCGTAGCCAGCCTTCTTCAGGACCGTGGGAACCATGACTTCGGCTTTGTCGCCGGTGCGAAGGATGGAACCGCAAGCGTCTTGGGTCACCGCGCCTGAGCGGAAACCATAGCGTCCGGTCAGAATGAGCGCGCGTGATGGGCCGCAGAGCGGAACGGTGTAAAAGTGGTTGAAGCGGATGCCCGTCTTGGCGAGCGAGTCAATGTTCGGCGTCTTGTAGCGATCGGAACCGTTCGCCCCGATCTCGGCGAACCCGAGGTCATCGGCCAAGATGAAGACGATGTTGGGCTTCGCGGGCGACGCGGCATGGAGCGTGGTGAGCGACAGCAACGTCGCGGCGAGGGTGAAGTAGAGTTTCATGTTGGCAGTGACTTTGGGATTAAAGTTTTGCGGGTGCCAGCTTCGGCACAAGCAAATGGATGACGAGCAGCGCGACGAGATACGCCGAGCCGGCGATGATGAAGATGGGGACGTAGCTGCCCGTGGTCTGGAGAATCTCGCCGACGACCAGCGCGATGAGCATCCCGCCAATCGAGCCCGCCATGCCACCGATGCCCGTGACGGAGCCGACGGCTTGCTTCGGGAACATGTCGCTCGTGAGCGTGAAAAGATTCGCCGACCAGCCTTGGTGCGCAGCGGCGGCGAGGGCGACGAGGCCGACGGCGACCCAGAGGTTAGTGGCTTTTGCGGCGAACATGATCGGCACCACGGCCAGTGCGCAGATGAGCATCGCTGTCTTGCGCGCGGCATTCGTGCTCCAGCCGCGCTTGAGCAGGTGCGAAGAAATCCACCCGCCGCCGATGCTGCCGACATCCGCCACGAGGTAAATCACCACCAGCGGCAGGCCCATCGTCTTGAGGTCGAGGCCGTGGTTGCGCTTGAGAAAGTCCGGCACCCAGAAAAGATAGAGCCACCAGATCGGGTCCGTCATGAACTTGCCCAGCGCGAAGGCCCACGTCTGCCGGTGCGGAAACAAACGCCCCCACGGAATCTTCTCCACGGATTCGGGCGGGTCGCTCTGGATGAGCGCGAGTTCGGCGGCGGAGACGCGCGGGTGCTGCTCCGGCGGGCGATACGCCTTAAGCCACCACGCGACCCAGAAGAAACCCAGCAGGCCAGTGGCGACGAAGGCCCATTGCCAGCCCCAGCGCAGGGTAATCCACGGCACGAGCACGGGCGTAAGCAGCGCGCCGACGTTCGTGCCGGAGTTGAAAATACCCGTCGCCAGCGCGCGCTCCTTCTTCGGAAACCACTCCGCCACGGTCTTGATGGACGCAGGGAAGTTGCCCCCCTCGCCCAGGCCGAGCACGAGCCGCGCGATGGCGAAGCCCGCCGTCGCGCCGACGAGCATCACGATGGCCGGCGGGTCAATCGAGACGGTCGGCAGCTTCAGCCACGAGAACCAATCCGCCGCCGCGTGCATCATCGCGCCGATGCTCCAGACGATAACCGCAATCGCGAAACCCAGACGCACGCCGATGCGATCTATCACGCGCCCGGCGAGCAAGAGGCCAATCGCGTAAGCCCCCTGGAAGCTGAACACGATGGCTGCGTAGGCGCGCTCATCGAAATGGAACTGCTCCTGCAAGGTCGGCTTGAGGATGCCGATAATCTGACGGTCGACGTAGTTGATGGCCGCCGCGCAGAAAAGCAGCGCGCAGATGACCCAGCGGTAGTGGGTGGTTTTGGATTCGGGCGGCATGGCCTGCACGAGTTACTTGAGCCAGAGGACGGGCTGCGTGATGCCGATGTTACGTTGCACTTCGGGGTCGGTCGGGTCGGCGGGAAGTTTCTTCCAGAGGTCGAGATACTTTTTCTCACCGAACGCGAGGCCGGCGAAGAGGAGGTGCGGCTGGCGCGCGGGCCAACCCGCCCACGCCTGCACGTCGGGCTTGAGCGTCCACTTCGATTTGTCGGCGAGGAAAGGATGAAGGAATGCGACGGCCTTGCGGATTCCGCGACCGTCGGGCGTTTCGAAGGTCCAGAGATTGTCCGCCTCGGTCGAAAGCACGTGACAGAGCAGCGTCATGTTATCGAGCTGGAAGATGGAATAGCCGTAGGGTTTCGTGCGCGCGAGTTCGAGCGGGAAGCCGCCGTCCGTAGCCATCTGCTTGGGCACGAAGACTTCTTTGAATTGTTTGCGGCAGGCGGCGAGTTTCGCCGCGTCGCCGATGAAGTCGGCGAACACGGCGAGCTGCAGATGGAACGCAACACTGTGGTTATTCTTCGCGGCGGCTTCCTCCTTGCCGTTCTTGCTCGTGACCATCCACTC
The DNA here is from genome assembly GCA_945872195.1 of Akkermansia muciniphila. GTDB lineage: Bacteria > Verrucomicrobiota > Verrucomicrobiia > Limisphaerales > SXTU01 > SXTU01. The sequence continues at coordinate 2,958 of CAMBZO010000152.1, forward strand.
GGCCAGTTCGCCGAACCACTGGCGCAAGCCGGTCGCGAGCTCGGCGGGAAAGGCTTTTGATTTCTCCATCGCCTTCACGGCAGTGGGAATTTCGATGATATGAAGCGTGTCGATGATGCCGATGCCGCGGCCCGGCGACACGCCGGGAATCGCCTGCGCGAAGTTGAGGTTCGGGTTCATGCGCGTCTTCGCATCGAGGAAGAACACACGGAGCAACTCGGCGGCCTTCGTCACGTAACGCTCTTCGCCGGTGAGCTTGTAAGCGGCGGCCAACGCGGCGACGGAATCGCGCAGCGCCTTCACGGCCATGCGATGCGCGACGAAGTTCTCGGGGTTCGTCTCGCCATCGCGCTTGATGTAAGGCAGGCCATCGGGCTTGCTCGGATCGGGCCACCAGTAATCGCCGTTCGAGTAGAAGTCGTTCCGGCCACCTTCGCTCAACTTTGCAGGGAACGCGGTGATCGTCACGGGTTGCTGCTGCAACGCCGCCGTCGCAGCCTTCAGGATGCGCTCGCGGTCAATTGCGGCGACGTCGAGCGCGAGCTTGGGGGCCGCAGATTTCGCCGTCGGCCCGACTGACGCGATTGCCCCGGCCGCGGGGTTCGCCGTCGCGGCGGCCTTCGTGGACTTCGAGGCGGTCTTGGGCTTCGTAGATTTCTCCGGCGCACTGCTCACCGCGGCGGTCGTGTTGGTCACGTAGCGAAAGACCGTCTTGCGCCCCTCGGAGGAGACCGAGACGTTCGCCTTCGCGCCGGTAAGTTGGGCGCTGATTTGCGCGCGGCCATTGTAGAGCTGAACGACGCGCGCGCCCGTCGAAGTGCCGAGGTTGTCGAGCAAGCGACCGTCGCCGATGAGGCCGAAGCGCACGACGTTCGCGGCGTCGAGGCACGCCACGCCATCCTTGTCGAACAGCCGAGCCTCGAGCGTGGCAACGCCGTTGGTCTGCGCAATTTCGGTGAGCGTGAGCTTGGACGGCTTGTCCCAGGGCTTGGTCTGGTATTCGACCGCAAGCTCGTCGCTGACCTCGACGCCATCGCGTTTGCCGACGGCGCGCAGCGTGTTCTTCCCTTCGTTGAGTTTCACTTTCCAGTGCAGTCCCGCCGCTGGAAAATCCGCGCTCTTGCGCTGCTTCACGCCGGCGGACTTGCCGTTCACGAACAGCTCCGCCTCGCCGCAGTTCGAGTAAACGCGCACTTCCTTCTCCTCGCCCGCGGCGCCCCAGCGCACCGGCCAGTTGTGCCCGAAGATGTGCAGCATCGGCTTTTCGGCCCAGTAGCTCTGGAAGACGTAATAGGTTTCCTTCGGCGTGCCGTCGCGCTCGACGACGCCCTTCTGATTTACGCGCGGCACCGGATTTTCCGGACGCAACGGCGTGGCGAAGTCTTTGAAGATCCATTGCGCGCTGCCGGTGAGCCAGGGCATTTGCTCCTGCTCCTTGAGGTGCCAGTCGAACAGATTGCACATGTAGCTCTCGGACCAGTCGCCGTCTTTCGACATGCGCACCTTGCCGCCGGTTCCCTTGTAGGCCTTGCCCTTTTCGGCGGTGCCCTGACCGACGGTGACCTTCTCCACCATCTTCTCCGGCTCCTCGGCGAAGCGGCGCGCGTGGCTATCGCCGCCCCACTCGGCGTGGAAGAAATGCTTGGTGTCCTTCAGCGCCTTCTCCGCCGAAGCGCGATACTCGGTGTAACGGCCGGAATACCAGCCCGCCCAAATGCTCGGCGCATACACGTCCACGATGTCCTTGCAGAAGTCACAACGGCGGATGCAGGTGGGCCGCGAGGGGTCCAGCTCGTGCGAGAGTGTGTTCAACTCGGTCATGAAGGCGCGAATCTTGTCCTTATCGAACACCTCGAAGTCGCCCGGCCAATCGTTCTCGTTGCCCAGGCCCCACATGATGACGGAGGGATGGTTGTAATGCTGGTCTATCAATGCGCGCAGCATGTCGCGGGTCTGCTGCTTGTAGCGCTCGCCGCCCAAGCCGCCGCGGCACCACGGAACTTCTTCCCACACGAGCAGGCCGAGTTCATCGCAGAGATCGAGCACCAGCGGCGCCTGTTGATAATGGCCGAGGCGGACGAAGTTCGCGCCCATGTCCTTGATCATCGCGAGCGTCTTGCGCACGACGTCGTCCGGCACGGCCGCGGCGACGCCCGCGTGGTCCTCGTGATAATGGGTGCCCTTGAGCAGCAGGCGCTCGCCGTTGAGTTTGAAGGGACCGTTGACAACCCACTCAAACGAGCGCACGCCGAAACGCTCCGTCGTTTGCTGCTCGCCGTGCTTGGACTTCAACGTGACCACGCAACGGTAGAGGGTCGGAGACTTCGGCGACCACAGCTCGGGCTTGGCGATTTCGAACGCCCCGATTTCCTTCGCCCCGCTCCACGGCGCGAGCTTCTGCGTCGCGCGGTGAACGACCTTGTCCTTCGCATCACGCACTTCAATGGCGAGTTCGACCTCGTCCTTGAGCGCGGTCGGATTGAAGAGCCGCGAGCGGACCTTCACCGTCGCCTTGCCGCCGTCCACCTTAGCTTCGACATGCACACGCTCCAGCGAGAGCGCCGGCGCATACACGAGGCTGACGTGGCGATAAAGACCGCCGTAGCGATTGAAGTCGCTGAGGTCGGACGGGATGCTTTCCGCGTCGCGCGAGTTGTCGCACAGCACGGCGAGCGGCACGGTTCCTTTGAAGGCTTCGTTCTTCAGCGCCTTCGCCGCGGCGTCCGTGATGTCCACGGTCCACTCGTCGTAACCGCCGACGTGCTCGCCGACCTTCTCGGTGTGAACGAACACCTGCGACTTCTGCCCCGCGCCGTTGAAGTGCAGCAGCGTGCGGCCGTTCGGAAAGGGATTCGCGACCTTGAGCTGTGTGCGATACCAGCCGGGGCCCTGATAGTAGCGCACGTCCGGGTCCACGGCGTCGCGGCCATTGAAGCAATGCGGCAGCGTGACCGGCGACCACGTGACGTTGTCGCTCGCCTTGTCGCCGCGCCAAACTTCCCACGTGCTGCCGAGCGTGCCTTGATAATGCTCCCAGCCGCTGGCGAGCTGCTGGCGCGTCTCGGCGGCGGAGGTCATCGGTCCGAGGAAGCAGGCCGAACTCAAGAGGGCGAGGGGCAACAGATGCTTCATGAAGGAATGAGATTACGGCGTGAGCAGGGGCTCACGAATACCAGCGTGTTGACCGGCAACTTCAGAAAGCCAGCCAGGTGGTTTGCTCCCGGAACCAAAGTTTCGCGCGAGGGGCGGTGTAAGCAATTGGCTGCGCTCCGCCAGCGGGGTTGCCGCGGGCGTCGCCCAACTCGAACAGGTCTGCGGGGTCGGGTTGACCGACTACGAGCGGAGGCAGTTTCAGCAATTCGACGTGGCCGTCAGCGGCTATGGTCGTCGTGCCTTGTGAGTGGCGAATCAGTCCTCTGCCGTTGGATGCGTTCCAACCATTGCGAGTGTTGTCTAGGCTGGCATAGCTGAACTGGAGCTGGTTGTTGCTCTTCTCTTTCTCCAGCACGACCGCAATCGTGGTGGGGCTGTTGATTTGGGAAGCCCGCAAGGGGGCCGGATAGCGGTTGATGGTGGCGCGGAAGGCGTGTTC
>CAMBZO010000153.1 GCA_945872195.1 Akkermansia muciniphila
CCGAGCCAACCAAGTTCAGCGTCACCGTGCGGCTGGTGGAAGTCCGGTTCTTGAGGCGCAGGCTGTAGGTGCCCAAGCTGTCGCGGTAGTGGATGCCGGCGTCGTTCTGAAGGGAGACTTCCACCGGGCCGTAGTAGTGGTTGTAGTAGTTCGTGCTGCCCCGAACCCAGAAGGCTTCCCCGCGATTCACCGATATGGAACCGGCTGTGAAGGCCACCACTTCACTCGGGCTGGGTGCGGCACCGGCGGCTTCTCCTCCCGAGTAACGGAAAACCTTCGCAGAGTTTTGGAGCGTCTTCGCCAGGTCTAATCCGTTGGCCGGCTGCAGGAATGTGGTGAATGTCGGAGCCGCGCCTGTCGGCGTGGGGAAACCGATGAAGTTCAGGCCGGTGGTGGTCCACCGATAGGCGGGTGGGACGGGTTTGCCTTGGACGGTGAGGGTGAAGTCGGACGCCGTCCGGTTCCTCACCAAGTAGGCTCCGTTCCCCACCAACCGCAGGAGCGTGTCCGTGTCGCCGCGCGCGCTGGTCCACACTGCCCAGCGGCTGTCGGTGCCGGTCGGGCTGTTGGGGTCGGCGATGAACTGCGCCGTGGAGAGCTTGGGCCGCCAGAGCCAAACCTCGGCCACCGGACTGTTCGCATCCGGAATGAGTTGGTCCAGCGATAGGTGAGAGGCGTCAACGTGGAGGTAAATCGCATTCCAGCCCGGCTTGAGCGTGAAGGACTGGGAGAGCCACTGGGCCTGCGCGGAAAAGCCACCCAGCAGCAACAAGCCCATCAGCAGGGCGGCGCGGCCAGCCCGCAGACGGGCCGGGCCGGTCACGTCACGCGCCACAGTCGGGATTCGGGTGTAGCGGAAATTGGCCATAGCGGGACAGGGCGGTTGGGAAACGGGGTCTTCCGAGTGACCGCCGGCTGGCAGGCGAAAGCCCACCGGCTGGCCACCGACGGCAGTTGGTGCTGGAACAAACATTGGCGCGCTCAAAAAAAACGGCAGTGGTTCTCCCTGTTGAAACGCAATCGGAAGGCCGATCTGACAGATTATTTCACTCGGCGACGAAAAAAAAGTTCTGTGGCAGTCGCTACGGAACTTCCCGACTGGCATTTTCCCCTCGTTTCGCCACTCTCTGCGAAAATGTCAGACGCCAAGTCGCACTCCGGGCTGATGCCCGAAACCCATTGGTCGGTGATTCACCGGCTAAAAGCGGAAGATACTGTGGGCCGCGATCGGGCGTTGGCCGAGGTCTGCCGGACCTACTGGCAACCGCTCTATTCACTGGCCCGGGCCTGGGGTCGCTCACCGCATGATGCCGAGGATTTGACCCAGGCGTTCTTTTCGGGCTTCTGCGAGCGTGGGGGATTGGGCGAGGTCTCCCCAGAGCGGGGGCGCTTTCGGAGCCTGCTGGTCACCGCCTTCCGCAACCACTCGACTGACACCGCGCGCCGTAGCCAAGCGCAATGCCGAGGCGGCCGCGTGGAGCAAGTGACGCTGGACTTCGCCGCCGCAGAAGCGCGCTTTCAAGCGGCCTTGGCCGTCGAGCCTGACCAGACGCGGCTGTTCGACCGGCAGTGGGCGCTGGCAGTGTTGGAGCATGCGATGGCGACGTGCCGCCAAGAGTGGGCGGAGAAAGGCCGGGCACAGGAGTTCGATGCGTTGGAGCCAGTGCTCGCCCCCGGCCCGGACGCGCCCAGCTACGCGGACTTGGGCCAGCGGCTGGCCCTGACCGAGGCGAACGTCGCCACCAAGGTCAAACGCCTCCGCGCCAGTGTCGGCGAACACCTCCGCCGGACGGTGGCGGACACCGTCATGAACCCAGTCGAGGTCAGGGACGAGCTAACGTATCTGGTCAGCCTGCTTTAAGCCCACCCACCATGGCGACCGACGACCCCAATCCTTCGCCCAGCTCCGGTCATCACCGCGCAAGTCAGGCCAGGAGCCTGTTGGCGCTGGGATTGGAGGCTGAGGAAATGGGAGGTGAGTCGCGGAACTATCGCCCCCTCCGTGAGCTGGCCCGGGGCGGCATGGGCGTGGTGTTCGATGCCCACGATGCCAAACTTCAGCGCAGCGTGGCCATGAAGGTCATGCTGCGTGGCCGCGCCAGCGCGGAGGAAACGCAGCGCTTCTTCCAGGAGGCCCGCGTGCTCGGCCAGTTGGCCCACCCGAACATCGTGCCCATCTACGACGTGGGCACGGATGAAGAGGGCCGGCCCTTCTACGCCATGAAACTGGTGGGCGGCAGCACGCTGCACGACATCCTTCACCGCTTGAAAGCCGGGGAGCGGGACACCCTTGCAAAATGCCCGCTCAGCAAGCTGCTGACCGTCCTCCAAAAAGTCTGCGACGCCATCGCGTTCGCCCACGCGCGCGGCATCATCCATCGCGACCTGAAGCCGCAGAACATCATGGTGGGCGAATTCGGCGAAGTGCTCGTGATGGACTGGGGCCTGGCAAAGATTTTGTCCGGCAGTGCGGCCACACAAGCGGCGGCCAACACTTTTCCGGTGCACGGGCAGTTGGGCCAGACCGGACCCACGGGCACGTTGCCCATCAATGACGCGATTGATGCGACTGAGCAGGCCACCGGGGTCGCGGGCAGTGCAGCTTCGCTAAACGAGCCCAAGCCCGCCTCCGGGATGGGGCCAGCCTCCGCACCGAAGATCAGTTTCGGCCCGCCGGAGCGAGAATCGGTCCTACCCAGCGGCGGGTATGCAACCATGGAGGGCGCGGTGATGGGCACTCCGAGCTATATGTCGCCCGAGCAAGCAGCGGGCTCGTCGGAGGACATCGGCCCGCAGTCGGATGTCTTCGCCTTGGGCGGACTGCTTTACGCCGTGTTGACCTTGCATCCGCCCGTGCAGGGGAAAACCCAGACGGAAATCCTGTCCAAGGTGCGCGAAGGCAACATCGTGCCGCCCAGCCTGCACTCAAGCCGTCCTGCAGCCGCCGCGCCGCCTGAAACCGCCGGTCAGTCCGCGCGCAATCCCTCATCAACCACATCCCTGCCGCACTTGCCCGGCGGTCGCGTGCCCGACGCGCTTTCCGCCGTGGCCATGCGCGCGCTGACGGTGGACCGCGCGCAGCGTTATCAGACGGTCGTGGCGTTCGAGGCGGACCTCGCCGCGTATCAAGGCGGCTTTGCCACCAGCGCGGAGCACGCCAGCCTCGGGCGGCAATTCTGGCTGCTCATGCGACGCCACCGCATCGCGGCCGCTGCGCTCGCGGTCGTCCTCGTGTTGAGCCTCGGCTTCGTCGCGCGGTTGATCGTGAGCGAACGCCGCGCGGAACGGAGCGCCGCCGAGGCAATCAAGGCCAAAGACGCGGCGCAGGCCAGTGCCGCCGAAACCCGGCGCGCACTCGCAAAAGCTCAAGTCTCCCTCGCCGAAGCCGCCTACCACGAACTGGACAGCCGCGCCATGATCGCGACCTTGGAAGTCGTGCCCAGTGACCTGCGCGAGGGAGACTGGACTTATCTCCGCCACCACGCCGACAACTCCCAAGCCAAGCTCGTTTTGAGCAAAGGTCGATTATACATCGGCGCAGTGGGCCATCCGCATCAGCCCGGGATTTTTGCACTCGCCTCGACGGAACGTGCCATTCACCTCGTGGATGTTCGCACCGGTCAACGCACGGGCCAAGTGCCCTTGAGCCCACGTCAGGCGAAATTCCCTTTTTTTCGCAGCCTAGACTTTTCGCCCGACGGCAAGCAGTTGCTGGTCGGCTGCATGCAGCGAGGAGGCCTGAGCATTTACAACCTGGCCACCGGCCAGGCCGCCATCGAATGGGACGCACCGGAGACCGACTTCGCACGCTTCAACCGCTCCGGCACGCTGGTCCTGGACATTAGTCTCAAGCGGGAGCTGACCGTGCGTGACCCCGTCACTGGGCGGAAACTTTGGAGCCGCAAGTCCTTCATCCGAGCGCTGTTCACCGCCGGCGGGCAAATCATCGCGTCCGACGGGGACAAACTCCAGCGACTCGACGCCACCACTGGCACGTTGATCCAAACGCTGCCGCCCCTGCGCGGCAGGCTCTTCAACATGGCGCTGTCGCCGGACGACACCACTTTGTTCTATGCCAATTCCACCGATGTGTTTGTGCGAGGAATGCGTCTGGCCGACGGAGGCTTCACCTTCGAACGCGCCCTGACCGACAGCCCGGCAAAATGGCCATTGGTCGTCCTCTCCGCCGACGGCCGGCAAGTCGTCGGTGCCGTGACGGACGACGGTCACAAAACCGTCGTTCGGGTGTGGGATGCGGCCACCGGAACGCAACTGCGGACGTTGCGAGGCCATCATTGCAATGTGGAGCAACTCGCGCTGCACCCGCTCACGGGCGAGGTGGTGGCCACCGGCATAGAGACGCATAGCTGGGCTATCGCAAGCCGCTCACCGGCATGGGAGCTGGATGGAACTTCGCGTGCTGGCGTCTTCCTCGGCGCGGACGACCTCTTCACCGCCACCGGAGTCCCATTGCAACTCAAGGAGCATGGCCAGTGGAACGACCGGATCGCGCCGCTGCCCGCCGGTTTTATCGGCGGCTTTCACGCCGCGTCCAGTGGCGACCATGGCGTAATCGGAATTAATGGCTCACGCACGGGCGATGATAGAGGAGCGACCTTCCTGCTGGCCCGGCCCGGCGCTGCTGGCCTGACGCTCAAGCCCACGAAACTACAAGGGCGCACCGCAATCACGCTCCGGCTCCGGCCCAGCCCCGACGGCCAACTGCTTGCAGCCTGTGATGAATACAGCGGTTTGAGCCTGCACGAGGCGGCCACGGGAAATGTCTTGTCCAAGGCCAACCCCGCCGCTGGATTCCGAAGTCTGACAACCTACGAGTGGCTCACCCCAACCCGGCTGATCGGTCTGGCCTGCACCGGACCCCGGGGCGAGGCGAGCAACCAAGAGTGCGTGGTTCTCTGGGAAGCCCCCAGCGGGCGGATTTTGCAACGGTTGACCAACGCCGCCGCCATGGATGGCCTCGCCAGCCTGCCCGGCGGAACGCAATTCGCCGAGGCCGGCGCGGACAAGCGCATCCGCATCCGCGACGCCACCACTCTGAAAGTCCTGCGCGAGTTCCGCGCCCACGACGGCCCCATCACCGCCCTGGCCGCGCACCCCACCCAACCCCTCCTCGCCACCGCATCCGCCGACCTGACCATCCGGATCTGGAAGCTCGCTGATGGCAAAATGCTGGAGGAACTTCCACCCTCCGTCGCGGTGCCTCGGACACTACAGTTCAGCCCCTCAGGCAACCGCTTGGCGAGTGTTGACCAGCGCGGCAAGGTGCGGATCTGGGATTTTGGCAGTCACGCACTCGGTGCCCCGCAGGTGGCTACCAAGTGAGTTCGCACCACGACAGTAAATTCGCACCAACCATTGGCTTCTGCCTGCCGAAACCTAGCGGTGAGGATGATCAGCGACGTGTGCAGCTCAACGCTTCCCCGGCTGAAACAGCAGCGGCAGGAAATCGGCGAGATACCCGCACCAGAATCGCCTTCATCTCCTACAAACCTAAATCCGGCAGTTGAACACTCAAAAAAGACAAGGCTTGATTGAGTGTAACAACCGCTTTCATAGCTGGTTGCAATTCGGGTTTTCAACTGCGGAGCAGTTGGATTTTCAATCACCGTCCTGGTGAGCCCGTCAGTGGGCCAACAAAGCACCACCTTTCCTTTGTTCACGGGCCGAAGCTTCCCATTACGCACGGGTTAACTGCCGATTTTAGGATCAGTTCTTGGCCTGGTATCGCTGCATCGAAACAGGCGGGTTGGCTGTGTGTGTGGCATTGCGTGCTAACCAACAATCCCATCTTCCCCTGCTCGACTTGTTTGTAGTAAACGTCCCGTCAACGACAACTATTTCTCCTTTCGCATTGACTCAGGTGTTTTGTTACCGAGTCGTGGCCGTTGCCTCAGTAGAATGTTACCCAAAACTGGAGGCAATGAATGGAAACTGTCAGCAAGTCGGCGCGGAAGGAAATCTTGGCAGCGGTGCGCGTTCGGTATGAGCAAGCATCCAAGCTGGAAAAGGGGAAGATCCTCAGCGAGTTCGCTGCGGTGGCCGGTTACCATCGCAAGCACGCGATTCGCTTGTTAAACCCGCGCCCGGAGGTGGGAGTCAAAACCGGGGTTGAAGGGGCACGCATCTACGGCGCGGCGGTCAAGGCGGCGCTGGTGTTGATCTGGGAGACGGCGGACCGCATCTGCGGTAAGCGCTTGAAGGCGGCGATTCCACATTTGGTGAGCGCGATGGAAAGACACGGGCACCTGAAGCTGGACGCGGAGGTGCGCAAGCAAGTGCTGCTGGTTAGCGCGGCGACGATGGATCGGATGCTCACGCCGGAGCGCAAGGGAGCTGGCATCCGGAGGAAGCGGCGCCTGCCAAAGAAGCTGCACAAGGAAATCCCGATCAAGACGTTTGCGGATTGGAAGGATCCCCTGCCCGGCTTTCTGGAGATCGATTTCGTGGTCCACGGTGGGGGTTCGATGGCGGGGGAGTATCTGCACAGCCTGGTGGCCACCGATGTTTGTTCGGGC
>CAMBZO010000154.1 GCA_945872195.1 Akkermansia muciniphila
GGGCAACGGCACGCTCCTCGACCACTCGCTCTATCTCTACGGCAGCGGCATGGGCAACCCGAACCAGCACGACCACATCAACCTGCCCATCATCGTCGCTGGCGGCGCGGGAGGCGTGATGAAGGGCGGCCGCCACATCCGCCACGCCAAGCCCACGCCACTCGCGAACCTGCACCTCACGCTCCTCGATAAAGCTGGCGTCCGCCTCGACAAGTTCGCCGACAGCGATGGGAAGATGAACGAGTTGTTTCAGCCGCTGGGGATTTGAAATTTCGTGCGATGAAACTCCGGAGAATTGGCCGACAAGCGGTGACGCTCTGCTTCCTCGCAATCGCGCTGACTACGCACGGTGCGCCTTTATCACTGGCGGACGCCGCCGAGCGCGCTGACTGGCCGCGCGTCCATCAACTTCTGAAGGCGAAAACTGCCGCGCAATCTTCCCAACCCGATGGCACCACGGCGCTCCACTGGGCCGCGTATCACAACCACGCTGTGACCGCGAAATTGCTCCTCGCCGCCGGGGCGGACGCGAAGGCCACGAACCACTTTGGCGTCGCACCGCTCGCGCTCGCGTGCGTCAACGGCGACGAGGCCATGGTCACCGCGCTCCTCGCTGCGGGCGCGGACGCGAAAGCTGCGTTGCCCGGTGGCGAGTCTGCGCTGCACACCGCCGCGCGCACCGGGCGCACCGGACCGTTGAAGGCCTTGCTCGCGCGCGGAGCCGTCGTGGACGCGAAGGACCGCAAGGGCCAGACCGCGCTCATGTGGGCAGCCGCTGATGGCCACGCGGAAGTTGTCGAGTTGCTCCTCAAGTCCGGCGCCGACAAGCTCGCACGCGTGAAATCCGGATTCACCCCTCTGCACTTCGCCACGCGAGAGGGACGCATCCCGGTCGTCCGCGCATTGCTCACGGCCGGCGTGGACGTGAACGACCCTATTGAGACCGAACGCGGCGGCGGCCGCTTGCCGTCGAACGGCACGAGCGCGCTGCTGCTCGCGGTCGAGAATGCGCATTACGAACTCGCGGTCGAGTTGCTCAAGGTCGGTGCGAACGCGAACGACCATCGCTCCGGCTTGACGCCGTTGCATCTGCTCACCTCGGTCCGCAAACCCAATCGCGGGGATGACGACTCCGGCCAACCGCCACCCGACGGCTCGGGCAGCGTGACGTGGGACCAGTTTGTGCGCGCGCTGGTGAAGCACGGCGCGGATGTGAACGCGCGGTTGACTCGGGGCACCTCCGGTCGTGGCAAGCTCAGCACCGTCGGCGCGACGCCCTTTCTCCTCGCAGCGAAGACGGCGGATTTGCCCCTGATGAAGCTGCTCGTGGAGTTGGGTGCCGACCCGCGCTTGCCAAACAAGGACGGCGCCACGCCGCTGATGGCCGCCGCCGGACTTGGCTGCCACGCTCCGACCGAGGAAGCCGGCACGGAACCAGAGTGTGTCGCCGCCGTCGAGTATCTCATCAAGCTCGGCGCGGACATGAACACCGTGGACGCCAACGGCGAGACCGCGATGCACGGCGCGGCCTACAAGAGCCTGCCGAAGATGGTCGAACTGCTCGCCGCGAAAGGTGCGAAGATTTCGCTTTGGAACACGAAGAACAAAGCCGGCTGGACGCCGTTGCTCATCGCGCAAGGTTTTCGTCCCGGCAACTTCAAGCCCATCGCCGAGACGAGCGCGGCCATCGAGAAGGTCATGCGCGCGAACGGCGTCACCCCGCCGCCCAGCCCGCCGCCGCCCATCGGCGGCAAGAACTACGACCCCGCGAAGAAATACGCCCCCTGAACTTCGCTGCGTCGGATAGCGAAGAAGGAGCCGGAGAAGTTCAAGCAACTTGCTGCCGCCTGGACGGAGTGGAACAAGGGCAACGCCGAGCCGTCGTGGTTCCCTAGCCAAGGCGGTGCGAAAAAGAAGAACAAGGCGAAGTGACCGCAGTTCGCGGCACGGGCGAGGTGTTCCTTTTGCGGCTTTTTGTGGCAATCCCGCCCGCCTGCTCGCAGCTCACTTCCAGTGAGTGAAGAGCGTCCGCACATCGCGTTGGTTCGCGCGGGAAACCAGCGCCACCATCGTCCGCTTCTGTCCGCCGATGTCCACTGTCACCTCCACCTCGAAGACGGTGCTGCGGACCGCAAGGAACTGGCCGAGTGCCTGAAGAACTGGCTGTGGCACCGCCGCCACGCTCGCTATTTGCGCGGGCATGCGGAAGGGGGCGTCGTCCTCAGTGCCTTCCTGTCCGTCCAGTCCCGCGCGATACATCACGATGGCTTGCGCGGCCGCCCCGTCCACGCCGAGGACTGTTTGCAACACCAGCGCCGAGGCGGTATTGATGTTCACGGCGCGCACGGAGGTGGTCGTGAAGATGTCCCGCAGTGCGTTGGTGTAGATCGGGCCGGTGTATTTGTTCACCGCCAGCGCGCGCCCGGTCACGCTGCGCGGCACGTCGATCTGGCTCAGGTCCGTGCCGGTGAACATCTCCGGGACGACGCCGCGGATGAGCATCAGCTCGCTCAAGTCGTCGAGCGGACCGTTCTTCGCCTGATACGGCGGGCTGAGGCTTAGGTAATAATCGCTCTCCGCCCCGCTGAGGCGCGGCTGATCGTCCCGATCAATCCAGTCCTGAATCGAATCTGAAATCTGGCCGGCCTCGGTCGCGTCCACGCCGCACAGGTGCAAGGCACGCGTCAGGCGGCTCGGGTCGGCGATGTTGATGTTCAGCTTCCGCTCGCAGTCCACGATCTTGACGTTGAGCGTGCCCGGGCCGAGCCGCACGTCGGTGAGCGAGACATTGGCCAGCGCCTCGTTCGTGCCCGCCGGCCCGCCGGCCCACTTCTGATTCAACGCATCGTAAGGCTCGTTGGGGATTTGCTGCGCGAGGACGAACCGCGCCAACTCCACGCCCGAGCGGCCCAGCCACTCGAAGTCCTGATCGTGCGAGGCGTTGCGGGCGAGCGTTGCTTCCACCTTCACCGAGTAGGCGAATCCGCCGGCCAGCACCGCCAGCACGAGGATGACCAACATCACCATGATGAGGGCGATGCCGGAGCGCCGCGTGCAGCCCGTGCCAGTGCTTCCGCACGGCAAGGATGGCGACTGCAAGTCGCCGGCACGGGGCATGGGACGGAGTTTCATGTGTGCGTCAGAATTTGCCCGGCCTGCCCGTGGGAGGCGCAAGGACGGTGGGCGCAGCCGGCTGGTTGCCCTGCAAGCCGTTCGGCACGCCTTGCCCGCCGGGTGAAATCACGCTGCTGACAATAATGGCGGGCGCAGCCCCCGCCCTCCGGTCGCCGCCGAAACCGAGTGTCACGCGCAGCATCTTGGGCACTTGGTTGGTCGGCAGCCACTCCACATCCCAGTCGTTCAGGTTCGTGCTCCAGAACTCCACGCCGAAGACCGCGAGGTTCCGCGAGAGCGTGAGCGTGTAGGATTCCTCGATGGGTGAGTTGGTCGGCGTGAGGATCGAAGTTTGGCGCAGCAGCAACGCAGGCGGACCGCTGTTCGTGCCGGGCTCGACCGCGAAGGTCACGCGGCGCAGCGGCTGGTTCGGAAACATCCCGCTGCCGGGAAAGTCCGGCGGCAGATGCGCGACGAAACTGAGGAGCGCGAATTTCTCGTCCGTGGTGTCCGCGATGAAGGAGTAGTAGCGCGGGTTGCTGGCATAGAGCACGGCGGAGGCGAGCGATTGCTCCAGCGCCTGCCGCGCGATGCGCATCCGCTGCACCTCGTCCGCCGCCGCGTTGCCGATCTTCGCCCCGCGCAACACCGCCGCCCAGCTCGCGTAAATCGCCGTCATCACCAGCGCGAGGATGCCGATGGCGAGGAGGACTTCGATGAGGGTGAAGGCAGTTGAAAGTCGAGAGTTGAGAGTTGAAAGGGGTGGCGCGGTGGCCGGACGGGCGTCGGCCACGCCGCACGCGCTGACGGCTGAGTGCTGACTGCTGACTGCTGTTCGCCACTTGTCACGTGCGAGTCTCATAGGCGCAGGCCGGAGCTGATGCCCATCGTTGACTCCGGCCGGTAGAGGAAGATGGACAGCGTGCTTTGCACCAGTTGGCGCCCGCCCGCGGATCCATCCAGCACGGTGAAGTCCACTTGGAAAAGCCCGTTGGTGCCGACGATCTTGATTTCGCGCGACCACGAGACGCCGGGGTAAAGACTGCCGAAGTTTCCGGAATCACCGCCCTCCTCGAGCTTGTTCGTGAGCGACAGCTCGGAGGCGAGGCTGCCGATGTCCACGGTCGGTTTCTGGAGGCGCTGGACGTGGCGCAAGTTCGTGGAGACCAGCTCCAGAATCGCGAAGATGAACATGAAGAAGATGCCCATGGCGATCATGACCTCCAGCAAAGTGAAGGCGGACAGCGGCCGCGACGCGCCCACTGACTTCTGGCTTCTGACTTCTGGCTTCGGGAGCTTCATCGCAGCACGTCGTAGTCGGCCTTGCCGGTGACGGGGTCGAGGGTGATTTTTCGCAGCTCGTTGTAGAGCGAGCGCAGCACCAAAGTGAATTCGTCGCTGGTGCCGTTGGCGTGAAAGCGCACGGCGACGGCCTCGGCGTCCTTGAGCAGTTGGAAGTTCACCGCGAGCTCCTCGATGCCGACTTCCTCCGGCAGCTTCAGGGTGAAGACGCCGTGGCCCTCGCCGGCTTTCGGCTCAGGCCGAGCGTCGACTCCGCGACCGGAACCCTCGCGCTGGCCGGTGGGCGCGACCTCGAAGGTGTAGTCCTGCGGGCGGATGTGGAGCTCCACGATGCTCCCGCGCAGGATGGCCTGCGCGCGGGCGGTGGCGCAGGCTTCCATCACGCCTTGGAGCGCGTTGCGCATCGGGGTCTTGTTCTGCGCGGAGACGAAGGCGGGGATGGCGATGGTCATGAGGATCGCGATGATCCCCACGACGATCATGATCTCGATGAGGGTGAAAGCAGGTGAAAGGTGAAAGGTGAAAGGTGAAAGAGGGCGCGCCGCGTCCCCTGTCCCTCGGCACTTGTCACGTGCCACTTTCATCGTCTGCCAAAGCTCTCGCCGATGCTCGAGGTGATCATGAACATCGCCTGGAGCACGCTCATGAGCAGGAACACCACCACGAGGGCGATGCCGATGATCATCACCGGCTCGATGAGGTTCATCATCACGCGCAACGTGATGTTCAGATCGTTCTCGTAGGTTTCCGCCACGTTGCGCAGCGCGCCGGGCACATCGCCCGTCTCCTCGCCGATGCGGATGAGATCAATCATCAGTTGCGGGAAGACCTGGCTGCGCGCGAGCGGCTGCGCGAGGGTTTTGCCGTCGGTCACGGCCTCGCGCGTCTTGGCGATGGCTTCCTTGAGCACGACGTTGGGCAGCACCTGCTCAGTGATCTTCAGCGCGGTCAGGACGGAGACGCCGTTCTGCATGAGCGTGCCCAGCGTGCGCGCGAACTGGCCGAAGAGGTAGAGCCGCATCACTTTTCCGAAGATCGGCAGCTTGAGCTTCCAGCGGTCGAGGACGCGTCGCCCCACCTCGCTGGCGCGAAAGCGGATATAGACAATGGACCCCGCGACTCCGACCAGCGCCATGGTGAGCAGGTAGAGCGGGTTGCGGAGAAAGTCGCTGATACCGATGAGCAACTGCGTGGAGAGCGGCAACTGAGCATTCATGCCTGTGAAGAGCGACAGGAACGTGGGCAGGATGAAGACGATGAAGACGATGACCATCCCGAAGCCCACGAGCATGACGATGACCGGATAGATGAGCGCGGACTGCACCCTCGAGCGCACCTCGGCGAAGCGCTCATAATGTTCCGCAAGCCGCCGCAGCACGTCCTGGAGCGAGCCGCTCTGCTCGCCGGCGCGGACCATGTTCACATACATGTCCGCGAAGACGACGGGCTGCTTGGCCATCGCGTCGGAGAGGCTGCGACCCTCGGTCACATCCTGCCGGAGCTGCTTGCTCACCTCGGTGGGAATGCCCTTGGAGCCGAGGTAAGCCATGCTGTTGAGCGCCGTGGTGAGGGGCATTCCGGCCTTGAGCAGGTTGGCGAACTGCTGCGTGAACGTCGCCAACTCCTGCATGCTCGGCTGGCGCGGGCGCAGCGCGATCTCGCGCAGCGCGGGCGGAAGAAACTTCGTTAGTGAGATGGAAACCGCGGCCTTGCCCGGCGTGACCGCAACCCCGCCCTTGGCCGCCTCGACGGCGACGGGGAACAAACCCATGCGATCGATCTGCGCGAGCGCCGCGCTGCGGTCGTTGACTTCGATGAGGCCGCTGACCGTTTCGCCGGAACGCTTGCGGGCCTTGTAGCTAAATTGAGCCATGTGACTGGGCGATACTTAACCAGCCCGGTGCAAAAGTTGCGAGCGCGGAAGCCACGGTGTCGGGCGAAGAGACCTTCCGCCACAAGCGGATTTGACCGGGAGGAACTTTGCCGCTCAACTCTGCTGCGCATGCCACTCCTCGAAGTCCGCAATCTCAAAGTCCACTTCCCGGTCAAGCACGGCGTCTTCAGCCGCGTGAACGCGTGGGTGAA
>CAMBZO010000155.1 GCA_945872195.1 Akkermansia muciniphila
AATTTCCACTGTGTCCTCGAAGAGCACGGCGCAACCCGCACCGAAGTCGGCTGGGATGGCGACGTGGAAATCCTCGCCTTCGCCGCCGACACGCGCGCCGAACTCCGCGCCCAACTCGCCGCGCTCCCCGCTGAACTCCCGTGGCCCGACCTCTGCCGCCGCGCCCACGCCTCGCGCCAGGCATTCCGCAGCGAAGCGAAGTTTCGCCTGCTCATTCCGCTGTTGAAAGACGCGGCCTTCGCCGCCACGCGCGAAGCAGTCCTCTCGACTCTCGACAACGAAACAGCCAAGCCAAGTTGGTCCCTCCCCAACGGCACCGCCTTCGGCTCCGCCCCCGCGCGCGGCAAACTCGCCGCCCTCTTCCCCGGCCAAGGCTCACAGTATCCCGGCATGTTCCGCGACCTCGCGTGCCAGTTCCCCGAACTGCTCGCCGCGCTCACCGAAGCCGACGCCGTCTTCGCCCGCGAGAACGTCAACGCCACGCAGCGCCTCAGCGACTTCATTTACCCGCACCCCGCCTTCAACGACGAAACCCGCCGCACGCAGGAAGCGGCCTTGAAAGCCACGGAGCTTGCCCAACCCGCGCTCGGCGCCGTGAGCCTCGGCGCGCTCGGCGTCGTCCGCCACTTCGGCGTCACGCCCGCCGCCACCGCCGGTCACAGCTACGGCGAGTTGCCCGCGCTCCACACCGCCGGCCGCCTCGACCCCGCCGCCCTCCACCAACTCAGCAATGTCCGTGGCCGCCTCATGGCCGCCCGCGCCGATGCCCCCGACCGGGGCGGCATGCTCGCCGTCATCGCGCCCGAAGCCACCGTCACCGAAGTCCTCGTCGCCACCGGTGCCAAGCTCGTCATCGCCAACCGCAACTCGCCCGGCCAGTTCGTGCTCGCCGGCCCGCGCGAAGACATTGCGAAGGTCGCCGCTGAACTGGACCGACGCTCCGTCCGCAGCCGCGTGCTGCAAGTCTCCGCCGCCTTCCACAGCCCGCTCGTCGCCGACGCCCGCGAGCCCTTCGCCGCCGCTCTGAAAGACATCGAGTTCACTGCTGGCCAACTCCCGGTTTACGCCAACGCGACCGCCGCGGCCTACCCGCCCGATGCCTCCCAGTCCCGCGACCTCCTCGCGCGCCAGATAATCAGCCCGGTCAACTTCACCGCCCAAATCGAGGCCATGCACGCCGACGGCGTGACGACCTTCCTCGAACTCGGCCCCGGCCGCGTCCTCAGCGACCTCGTGCAAGCCATTCTGCCCGGCCGCGACGTGGAGACCATCGCCCTCGACGCCTCGCGCGGCACGCGCAACGGCACGCTCGACCTTGCCGCCGCCCTCGCCCGCCTCGCCGCCCTCGGCCACACCGTGGACCTCACCCGCTGGGAAACCGCCCCGGCCCCAGTCGCCACCAACGCCAAGCCCGCCTTCACAGTCCCTCTTTCCGGCGCGAACCACCGCAGCCCGCGCCCCTCGCGCCCGCCCCGCGCTGGTGCGGCAATCGTCCCGACTGCCGCCCGTCCCGCCACCGTCCCGGTTGCCGCTCACTTCGCCGCCCCGACTTTGAACACCCCGCTCCGCCCCGAACTCAGCGCCGCCCTGCAAACCGCGCAGCAAGGCATGATGGCCTTGCAAAAACTTCAGGAGCAAACCGCCCAACTCCACCAGCAATTCCTCGCCGGCCAGGAAGCCGCGCGTCGCACGTTAGAAGGTCTCCTCGGCCAACGCCGTGAACTCCTCGGCCTCGCCCCCGCTTCCACCGGAGTGCGGACGCCTGCGTCCGCAGCCATGTCCCTCGTCTCCATCGCCCCCTCCTTGGAGCGCGGCATCCCAAGCCGCAGCCTCGCAGCCCCGCCCGTAACGCAACCTGCTTTCACCGCACCGTCACCGAAGCCCACCGCAACCCCCTCCCTTGCCGTCGCCACCGCCGTCCTCGCCGTCGTCTCCGAAAAGACCGGCTACCCCACCGAGATGCTCACGCTCGACATGGGCCTCGACAGCGACCTGGGCATCGACTCCATCAAGCGCGTGGAAATCATGGCCGCCCTCCGCAGCCGCCTCCCCGACGCCCCCGAAGTCAAACCCGAGCACCTCGGTTCCCTGCAAACTCTGCAAGAAGTCGTCGCCTTCCTCTCGGCCGGTAGTGGGACAGTCCTCCCGGCTGCCTCCCCGGGCGTCTCACCCGCGAAGGTTGCACCGGCAGCCAACGACCTCGACTCCGCCACCGCCGCCCGCGCCCTCCTTCTCGTCGTCTCCGAGAAAACCGGCTACCCCGTCGAGATGCTCAACCTCGACATGGGCCTCGACAGCGACCTCGGTGTGGACTCCATCAAGCGTGTCGAAATCATGGCCGCGCTCCGCAGCCATCTCCCCAGCGCACCTGAAATCAAACCCGAGCACCTCGGCACGCTGCAAACCCTCCAGCAAGTCGTGGACTTCCTCACCGTTGGCAGCGCGAGTAGCGCAGCCGTCCCAGCTGCCTCCCCGGGCGTCTCGCTCGCGAAGGCTGCCCCGGCTACCAACGACCTCGACTCCGCCACCGCCGCCCGCGCCCTCCTCACCGTCGTCGCCGAAAAAACCGGTTACCCTGTCGAGATGCTGAACCTCGACATGGGTTTAGACAGCGACCTCGGCGTGGACTCCATCAAGCGCGTTGAAATCATGGCCGCGCTCCGCAGCCATCTTCCCAGCGCCCCCGAAATCAAACCCGAACACCTCGGCACCCTCCGCACCTTGCAGGAAGTCGTGGACTTCCTCTGTGCCGACGAAGCGGGGAGCGCACGCGGCCCGCGTGCAGAATTGGGCAGCCCGCCCAATTCCCTCGTTCCACTAACATCTCTTTCAGCAACCGAAGGAAAGCCAGTGAAGCAAAGTTTTCAGCGGGTCGCTGAAAGCAGCACCCCAGCGGCGTGCGCTCCCCTCTCCCGGCAAATCCTCCGCCCCGCACCCTTCCCGCCCGCCGACACCCGCGCTCGCATCGCCCTCGCACCCGGCTCCCTCGTCTGGCTCACCGATGACAACACCGCTCTCCCCGCCACGCTCGCGAAGAACCTTGAGCAGCGCGGCCTCAACGTCCGTCGCGGCACGCCCACTGAACTCCTCGCCGACCGCAACTCCCCGCTGCCCGCCGCGCTCGTCCTACTTTGGCCCGCCGCGAACGCCGGCGACGCCTTCCTGAAATCCGCCTTCCGCCTCATCCAAGTCGCCGCGCCCGCCCTCCGCGCCGCCGGCCGCAGCGGAGCCGGTGCGCTCGTCTCCCTCTCCCGCCTCGACGGCCTCTTCGGCCTCGGCGTCATGAACCCCACCGCCGACGTCGTCAGCGGCGGCCTCGCCGGCCTCGTCAAGACCGCGCACCACGAGTGGCCCGAAGTTCACTGCAAAGCCCTCGACCTCGACCCCGGCGCAGCCAGCGGGACTGAACTCGCCGCGCAGATTACCGAGGAAATCTTCCGCGTTGGCCCCATCGAAGTCGGTCTCTTTGGCGGCCAGCGCTACAGCTTGGAAATCGAGACCGCCCCCGCGCTCGACAACCCCGCGCCCGCACTTCAGCGCGGCGACCTCGTCGTCGTCACCGGCGGCGCGCGCGGCGTCACCGCCACTTCCGTCCTCGAACTCGCCCGCCGCCACCAGCCGCGCTTCCTCCTGCTCGGTCGCAGCACGCTCCCCGACGCCGAGCCGCACTGGCTCACCGGCCTCACCAGCGAATCCGACATCAAGAAAGCCCTCCTCGCCCACGCCGACGGCGACCGCTCGCCGAAGCGCCTCGAAGCCAAGTTCCGCGAAGTCATGGCCCAGCGCGAAATCCGCGGTCACCTCGCCGAGATTCGCGCCACCGGCGCACTCGCGCACTACGCCACGCTCGACGTCCGCGATGCCGCCGCCGTCGCCACCACCCTCGCCGAAGTCCGCGCCGCCCACGGCCCCATCCGCGGCCTCATCCACGGCGCCGGCGTGCTCGCTGACAAACTCATCGAGCAAAAGACCGAGGAGCAATTCGACTTGGTTTACGGCACGAAAGTCCACGGCCTCCGCAATCTCCTCGCTGCCACTGCCACCGACGACCTCCGCCTCATCGCACTCTTCTCCAGCTACACGGGACGCTTTGGTCGCACCGGCCAGGTGGATTACGCCGCCGCGAACGAAGTGCTGAACAAGATGGCGCAAGCCGAGGCCCGCCGTCGCCCGCAGTGCCGCGTGGTCGCCTTCAACTGGGGCCCGTGGAACGGTGGCATGGTCACGGAAGGTCTCCGCAAAATCTTCGCGCGCGAAGGCGTCGGCCTCATCGAACCCGCCGCCGGAGCCGACTTCTTCACCCGCGACGTCCTCGCCCCGACCGGCGATGCAGTGGAAGTCCTGGCGCTCGCAGCCGCTCCGGGGAGCGCACGCGGCCCGCGTGCCGAATTGGGCGGCCCGCCCAATTCCCTCGGCACTCAAACTTCTCAGTCAGTGGAACGAAGTTCTCAGCGGGCCGCTGAAAACAGCACGCGGGCCGCGGGCGCTCCCCAGTTCCATCCCGCCTTCGACCGCGACGTCTCCGTCCGTGCGCTCCCGTGCCTCGTCTCGCACGTCATGAACGGCCGCGCCGTCCTCCCCGCCGCGCTCATCATCGAGTGGCTCGCCCACGGCGCGATGCATGGCAACCCCGGCCTCGCCTTCCACGGCTTCAACCAGTTCAAAGTCCTCAAGGGTCTCGTGCTCGAAGGCGACTCCGCCGCACAAGTCACCGTCTCCACCGGCGCACCGCAGTCGCGCGACGGCCTGCTCGCCGTGCCGGTGCAATTCACCAGCCGCAACAGCAACGGCAAGTCCACCCTGCACGCCACCGCCGAAGTTCTCCTCGCGGACTTCCTCCCCGCCGCGCCGAGCGTCACGCCCGCCGTGAAGCGCAACGGCATTTTGTCCAAGTCAGTTTACGGCGACGGCCGCCTCTTCCACGGCCCCGACTTCCAGTGCATCGAAGCCCTCGAAGTCTGCAACCCCGCCAACGCCGCCGCGCTCGTGCGCTCCTCGCCCGCGCCAAAGATGTGGATTACCGCGCCGCTGCGCCCCGCGTGGCTCGCCGACCCGCTCGCGCTCGACGCCGCGTTCCAGCTCCTGATTCTGTGGAGCACCGCGCAACGCGCCGCGCCGTCGCTGCCCTGCGCGATGCGGAGCTTCCGCCAATTCGCCGCGTTCCCGAAGACCGGCGGCAGCCGCGTCGTCGCGAGCATCACTTCGGCGGAAACGCCCGTGGCCGTCGCCGACCTTCAGTTCTTCGACCGCGAGGGCGGCCTCGTCGCGCTTGGCGAAGGCTACGAATTTGTCGTGGACGCCAACCTCCGCGAAGCCTTCCGCCAGAACCAACTGCCCGCGTGAAGTTCGGCGAACCCATCGCCATCGTCGGCATGGGCGGCGTCTTCCCCGGCGCGCGCTCGCTCGATGAATTCTGGCAAATCATCGCCGCCGGCCGCGACACCAGCCGCCCCGTGCCCGCAGGTCGTTGGCGGCTCAACCCCGCCGACATCCTCCACCCCACGCCCGGCACGCCCGACCGCGTTTACACCGACCGCGCCTGTTTCATCGAAGGCTTCTCCCTCGACCCCGCCGGCCTCGCCATTGACCGCGACCT
Source organism: Akkermansia muciniphila (assembly GCA_945872195.1). Lineage (GTDB taxonomy): Bacteria > Verrucomicrobiota > Verrucomicrobiia > Limisphaerales > SXTU01 > SXTU01. Next base: position 5,597 of record CAMBZO010000155.1, read on the forward strand.
CCTCGCGCAACTCGACCCGGTCGTCCACTTGCTGCTCGCCGCCGGCCGCGACGCCTTCGCCAGCGCGAAGACCGCTTCCCTCGACCGCGCCCGCGTCGGCATCGTCCTCGGCCACATCGCGCTGCCGACGGAAAGTTCTTCCAAGCTCTGCGAGGAAATCCTCACGCCGCTGCTGGAAGCAGCAGCGATGGGGAGCGCACGCGGCCCGCGTGATGAATTGGGCGGCCCGCCCAACTCCCTCGTTCCACTAACTTCTTCTTCAGCCCAAGAAGATAAATTAGTTGAACGAGGTTTTCAGCGGGCCACTGAAAACGGCACGCCAGCGGCGTGCGCTCCCCAACTCAAAACCCACCCGCTCAACCGCTACGTCGCGGGCCTGCCCGCCGGCATCCTCGCGCAAGCCCTCGGCCTCGGCGGCGGCACGCGCACGCTCGACGCCGCGTGCGCCTCATCCCTCTACTCCCTCAAGCTCGCCTGTGATGAACTCCACGCCGGCCGCGCCGATGCGATGCTCGCCGGCGGCGTCTCGCGCCCCGACTCGCTCTACACCCAGATGGGTTTCGCCCAACTCCGCGCGCTCGCGACCTCCGGCCGTTGCACGCCCTTCGACGCAGCCGCCAGCGGCCTCATCGTCGGCGAAGGCGCGGGCGTCGTCGTCCTCAAGCGTCTCTCCGACGCCCTCCGCGACGGCGATGAAATTCACGCGCTCATCCGCGGCATCGGCCTGAGCAACGACCTCGATGGCAACCTCCTCTCGCCCGCGAGCGAAGGCCAGCTCCGCGCGCTCCGTCTCGCCTACGATGCGGCGGGCTGGGAACCCGAGAGCGTCGAGTTCATTGAGTGCCACGCCACTGGCACGCCCGTCGGCGACGCGGTTGAATTCTCCAGCCTGAACCAACT
>CAMBZO010000156.1 GCA_945872195.1 Akkermansia muciniphila
TGGGCAACGACGTTTCCAACCTCTGGGGCGGCACCTTCCACTCCGTCGGCAACCGCATCCTCCGCAAGCACGCCGCCGTGCTGGGCTGGCGGCCCGACTTCACCATCCTCGACCGCGAGGACGCCAAGGATCTCCTCCAAGCCTGCGTGGACGAGTCCGGCATCGACGTGAAGGAGACGCGTTTTCCGAAGCCCGACGTGCTCGGCGACATCTTCTCGATGGCGCTGAACACGGGCCGCTCCATCGCCGAGACGCTGGCGCAGGACTACGACCACTTCGCGCCGCTGGTCGGCAAGATTGAGGACATCGCCGCCCGCTACCGCGCGCGCAAGCAAGCCACGAACGGCATGGACTTCGACGACCTGCTCACGCAATGGCTCGCCGTCCTGCGCGACTTCCCCGACCTGCGCGACTTCTACCAGCGCCGCTTCCAGTTCATCCTCGTGGACGAGTATCAGGACACGAACTCGCTTCAGGGCGAACTCATCGACCGCCTCGCCGCCGTCCACAAGAACGTCATGGTGGTGGGCGACGACGCGCAAAGCATCTACGCGTGGCGCGGGGCGAACTTCAAAAACATCCTCGAGTTCCCGCAGCGCTACTTCGGCTGCCAGACGTTCAAGATTGAGGTCAACTACCGGAGCACGCCGGAGATTCTTGCCTTCGCCAACGCCGCCATCGCGCCGAACATCCACCAGTTCCAGAAGGCGCTGGCTCCCGCGCGACCATCCGGCATGAAGCCCGTCGTGGTCGCGTGCATGGACGCGGGCGAGCAGGCCTCCTTCGTCGCCCAGCGAGCGCTGGAGCTGCGTGATGAAGGTATCCCGCTGAACGAGATGGCCGTGCTCTACCGCTCACACTTCCACGCGCTGGAGCTGCAGTTCGAGCTGACCCGCCGCAACATCCCCTTCAGCATCACGAGTGGCATCCGCTTCTTCGAGCAAGCCCATGTGAAGGACGTGGCCGCCTACCTCAAGCTCGTCCACAACCCGCACGATGAAATAAGCTTTAAGCGTCTGGCGCGCATGATGCCGGGCGTGGGCGGCAAGAGCGCGGACAAGTTGTGGCAGAAGTTCAATGGCGAATGGCGAATGGCGAATAGCGAATCGGTGACGGCCGACGGCTCACGCGCCATTCACCATTCGCCATTTGCCATTTCCTCCCTCGCTGCTTCGCTCGCCCGCTGTGCCGCCGCCGTGCCGAAGAAGACAACCGTCGCCTGGGCGCAGTTTACCGCCACCATCGCGCAGCTCTGCGCGCCGGAACTGCGCGCCAAGACGGACGCCATGATTCGGCTCATGTTGGAGGCGGGCTACGAGGACTACCTCAAGGCGACTTACACAAACTTCCGTAACCGGCTTGAGGACTTGGAGCAGCTCGCCGCCTTCTCGCGCCAGTTCGCGACCGTCGAGGACTTCCTCACCCAGCTCGCGCTGCTCACGAACGTCGAGGCCGAGGACAACAAACCGCGTGAGGATGACCACGAGAAGCTTCGCCTCTCGTCCATTCATCAGGCCAAGGGCCTCGAGTTCCGCGTCGTCTTCGTCATCATGCTTTGCGATGGACTCTTTCCTTCCTCGCGCTCGATGGATTCACCCGAGGGCGAGGAGGAAGAGCGCCGCCTCTTCTACGTGGCCGTCACGCGCGCGAAGGACGAACTCTACTTGAGCCACCCGCTTATGCGCTTCATCCAAGGCGGCGGCGATGCTCTGCAGCAGCCCTCCCGCTTCCTCGCCGACATCCCAGTGGAGCTGCGCGAGGAATGGAACCTCCGCCCGCACGCCCCCGCCACGGACTTCAGCGACATGGGAGAAACCAGCGAGCACAGCGAGGAATCGCCGTTCTGACGCGAGCGGAGCACGTCCGCTCACGTCCGCGCTCCATGAGTAGGCAAAGTAGTTGTTGTCAGAGCGAGCCGGGCAATTAATCTGCGACTATGAAGCCCGAATCACACCAACGCCCAACCCTGTCTTTACCGCAAATGATCGCCCTGCTGGCCGCCGCACCGCTGCTCGCGTTGGCCGCCGACTCGCAGGACGTGCAGCTCAAGCTGCTCTCGTCCGGCGGCGTGTCCAAGATGGGCGGCTACATGCCGCAGCGTCTCGCCATCTCTGCGGAGAAGCCCGACGGCATCAAGAAACTCCCCGCTGACCTCGCCGCCCCGCTCTTCGGAACGCTCAAGCTCGGCGCGAGTGATGCACCCACCAGCATCGCCGTCGTGCTGGATGAGCCGGAGGGCAAGCCCTCGCGCCTCTTCGTGGACGCCAACTCCAACGGCGACCTCACCGACGACCCTGCCCCCACCTGGACTCCGCGCACCGCCAAGGGCAAGGACGGCACCGACTTCACCACCTTCTTCGGAAGCGCGAAGGTGGGCGTGCCGCTCGGCAAGGAGAAGGCCGAGCTGAACTTCCAGATGCATCGCTTCGACAAGCGCGACCCGGGCCGCGCGGCGATGAATGGCTTCCTGTTCTACTACTCCGACTACGCGCGCGAGGGCGAGGTCACGCTCGGTGGCAAGACTTACAAGGCGCTGCTCGCAGACCGCATGGCCACGGGCGACTTCCGCGGCAAAGAAGCGGCCACATCGGGGGTGCAGCTGTTCATTGATGGCGATGGCGACGGAAAGTTTAACGCCAGCAGCGAAGCCCACGACGTGCGCCAGCCGTTCAACGTCGGCGGCCAGACCTATGAGATCGCCGGATTGACGGCGGGCGGCGAGTCCTTCCGCATCCAGAAGTCCGTCAAGGTCGTCGCCGAAAAGAAGTCCGCACCGCGGCCCGAACTGCTCGCCACCGGCAAACCCGCCACCGTCTTCAAGGCCAAGACCACCGAGGGCGTGGCGATTGATTTCCCCGCCAGCTACAAGGGCAAGATCGTCCTGCTCGACTTCTGGGCGATCTGGTGCGGCCCGTGCATCGGTGAGCTGCCGAACCTCACGGCGGCCTACCAGAAGTTCCACGGCCAGGGCTTTGAGATTCTGGGCATCAGCCTCGACCGCGCGGGCGACGAGAAGAAGCTCGCCGACTTCACGAAGGCGAAGAATATGCCGTGGCCACAAGTCTTCGACGGCAAGTATTGGCAGGCTGAGGTCGCCCAGACCTACGGCGTGCGCTCCATCCCCACCGCCTACCTCGTGGATGGCGACACCGGCATGGTCATCGCGAGCAGCGGCCTGCGCGGCGCGCAGTTGGAGAAGACCATCGAGGCCGCGCTGGCGAAGAAGAGCGGGAAGTAAGCGGCGACCGGCTACAGGCCGACGCTTCGTCAGTTCACGAACGTCAGCTCGTTCGTCTCCAGCAGCACCTGCGCGAGTTTCTCCCACGGATAGAGCCGACGTGCGGCGATCGGGGCGACGAAGTCGCGCTGGGAGTTCCACTGCTTGCCCGTGGCCACGGGCGGAGTTTGCTTCGCGTCGAGTTCTCTGATGATGGCGGTCCACGTAAAGGTGTCGTTCACGCCCCCCAACCTCCCGTCCACGACGAAGTCAAGCGTGTCTCCCGCGTTCACCTTCACCCGGGGGACGACCATCGGCACCTCGCTGCGCAGCGCCACCCCGCGCGCGATGGAGCCTGCGCTGCTGAAGATTATCTGGCCTTGCACGCCATCGCTGTTCTGGCCGGTGTGCGCGAGCGATCCCTCGATGCTCACCAGCATATCGTCCATCGCAGTCCAGCGGCGGATGGCCGCCTGCGTGTAAGCCAGGCCGGGATGCCCGCCGTTGGCCGACAGGTGGAAGTTGCCCGCGCGCGAATCCGGGATGCGCGGCGTGGATTGGTAGAAGCGTGACTGCGGGCTGTAGAGCAAAGGCCAGAACGCGCCGACGCGACCGGTGCGGTTGTCCACGCTGCCGAGGCCGTATTCCCAAGGCGGCTGGCCGGGGAGCGGACCTTTGGGAGCGGACATTTCGCTGAAGAGGTAGTTGAGCGCGAGCTTGAGTTCCGTGTCTGTCGGCAAGCGTGAGTAGATGAGGCGGTAGAGCATCTTCACGCGCTCCAGGTCGTTGGGCAGGGATTTCAAATCGCCGCGCTGGACGGTGTTGCGCGCCTGCTCGATGACCAGCGGGCTGTTCATCATGAAGAGCGCCTGTTGCGGGACGACGGTGTTATTCCGCTGGCCGGTGCTGAGGTCGGGGTTCGCGAAGTCGAATGCCCCGAACATGTTCGGCAGGTTGGCGCGATCCACGAGCCCATACACACTGCGGCGGTCGGAGTATTCGCCGTCGGTGTCGGGGCGGTCGAGGCGCTCGCCGGGGCCGCCCATCTTGAAGTCCAGCTTGCCGCCGATGTGCAGCACGGTGTCGCGCAGCGCCTCGAACTCGAGCCGCCGCCGGTTCTGCTGCCAGAGCCAGCGGTTCTCCGGGTCCACTTGCGCGAAGCGCGGGTTGTCCTCGCTGCTCTGCTGCCACGCGTGCGAGAGCATCATGAGCTTCTGAAGTTTCTTCACCGACCAGCCGTTCTCCATGAACTGCCACGCGAGATAGTCGAGCAACTCCGGGTGCGTGGGCGGGTCGGAGCGGAGGCCGAAGTCATTCGCCGTCCGCACGATGCCCTCGCCGAACTGGTGGAGCCAGACGCGGTTCACCATCACGCGGGCGGTGAGCGGGTTGTCGGGCGAGGCGATTTCCTTCGCCAGCTCCAAGCGCCCACTGCCGTCGCGGAACGGCGCACGGTTTTCACCCGAGAGGATTTCGAGGAACTGGCGCGGCGCGTCCGGGCCACGGCTGCCGCGGTTGCCCTTGATGTAAACGTAGCTGTCACGCGGCTGCGGTGAGTCGTTGAGCACGACGGCGCGGGGCGGGGCGCCGGTGTGCGAGGTGCGGAGATCTTCAACCACGCGCGCGAGCCGCTGCTGCTCGGTGCGGACGGTGCCCAGGTTGCGGACGCGCGCGAGCGAGGCTTCGACCTTCTCGTCGGTGAAGAGATACGCGGGCGAGGCGGGGTCATGGAGGACGCGGCGGATTTCCTCCTGCGCCGCGTCGGCCAGGCCGGTGGGCGCGGCCGGGGCGTTTGTGCCGCCTGTGCGCACGCGATTGGCGTGCTGCGCGGCGAGCTGCCCCCAGCGCGTGTTGGCGTCCGTGAAGAGCCGCGCGAAGTTCGTCGCCACGACTGCGATGGAGCCGGGCGGCGAAGTGAGCGCGCGGGCGACCAGCGGATTGACGGGCTTGTTCGTGTCGCCACTCGAGCGCAGGCGGAGCGCGATGGGCGTGGCGGCCTTGAGGAAGTTCGTCGCCGGCAACGCGGCGAACTCGTGCCAGACGGAGAGCACGGGATGATGTGTGGTCTTCGCCTTGGCCAGCGCGTCCTTCCAGCCCGTGGCGACGGCGGGCAGCAGGTTGCGCCGCTGCATGAACTGGCCGAACGGCGTCGTGTTCGTCGGGTGGCCGAAGTCGTGGAGCGCCTTGAAGTAATCGTTGATGCGGAACACCAGCTCGGCGCGGGCGCGGGCGCGCAGGCCGTCCTCGAACTTCTTCAGCCCGTCCTCTGCCTCGGCGAGCGCCTTCTGGAACGTGCGGAACTCCGGCGTGTCCTTGTTGACGGGCAGCTCCGCTCCGTCGCGCGGCTCCGTGCTGCTCGCGAAGACCCCGTGCAGCGCATAGTAATCTTTCGTCGGGATGGGGTCGAACTTGTGATCGTGGCAGCGCGCGCACGTCACGGACAAAGCGAGGAAGCCCTTCGTCACCACGTCAATCCGGTCGTCAATCAGGTCGTCCGCGTTGTTGTTCAGCCGCGGGCCGAGCGTGATGAAGCCCAGCGCGGCCAAGTCGCTGCGCGACGGTTGAGAGTTGAGCGTTGAGCGTTGAGTGGGGGGTAGCTTCTCCGTAGCGGCGTTGGCGGCTTTGGACTTTGGACTTTGGACTTTGGACTCCTCCTCCCCGACCAGTCGGTCGGCGGCGATTTGAAGTTTGGCGAACTGGTCGAAGGGGCGGTCGTCGTTGAAGGACTGGATGACCCAGTCGCGGTAGGTGTGCGAATGGAGGTAACGCGTCTCGCCCCGGTTGTTGTTGCGGCGACCCGTGGTGTCGCCGTAGCGCGCGACGTCGAGCCAGTGGCGGCCCCAACGCTCACCGTAGCGCGGCGAGGCGAGCAGGCGGTCTATGATTTTCTCGAAGGCTTGCGGCGATTCGTCGGCGAGGAAGTCGTCCACCTCCGCGAGCGTCGGCGGGAGGCCGGTGAGGTTGAACGTCGCGCGGCGGATGAGCGTGGTCTTGTCCGCGCGGGGCGAGGGCGTGAGCTGCTTGGCCTCCAGCGTGGCGAAGATGTAGTGGTCAATCGCGTTGCGCGCGAGTGGTGCCCAGTCCTTGCGGAAGTCGGGGATGAGGGGCTTGAAGATGGGCTGAAAGCTCCAGTGCTGCTTTGGGTCGGTGAGGGCCGCGCCGTATTTGTTCGGCGCGTCGGCGCGCGGGTCGGGCGCGCCCATGCGGACCCAAGCCTCGAGGTCGGCGATTTGCGCGGCGGGGAGTTTCTTGTCGTCCGGCGGCATCTGGAG
>CAMBZO010000157.1 GCA_945872195.1 Akkermansia muciniphila
ACCAACCAAGGCTGCGCACTCCGCCCGCAAAGCTGGCTGAATCTCGCGCAGCCAGGTCACAAACAAGCGGAGCCGGCGTGACGCTTTGACAAACAAATGGGTTGCGCGTTCCTCAGAAGCGCGAGACGGAGAGGAAACCCGTGGCGGCGGCGGCCTCGACGTAGAGCGTGACGATGGAGCCATCGCCAGTGAGCTGGGTCTGCGACGCCGCGCCAGTCTCCGTGAGGCTGAAGGGCAAGGTGGCCGCTGGCGTTGTCATCGAAGTGCGCCGCTTGATTTCGTAGCGGAGCGTGCTGGTGGTGGGGAAGGACAGGCGCATCCGGCGTCCGACCGCCGTGTTCACGAGCGCACCGGCCATTGCGAAACCAATGCCGGGGATTTCCACCTCCACCACGCTCGCGCTCACGAGGCGCGCGGTGTAGCCCGTCAGGTCAAATCCCGCCGGGCCGGTGAGGACCACGCCCTGCGCGGTGAAGCGCGAGCCGTGGCACGTGCAGAGCATCGAGCCATCGGTTTCGGAGAACGTGTTCACCACGCAGCCGCTGTGGGTGCATTGCGAACTGACCGCCGCGAACGTGTTCGCGTCCGTGCGCGTGAGGATGACGGGATAAAGGGGCGTCGGCGCGGCGACGATGAGATGCACCGAGCCGGAGACCGACGCGAGCGCGGGAAAATCCGACAACGCCACGCGGACAATACCCACGGGGTCTGCCGCGCGGGCAGCGGGAGAGAACAGTTCAGTCCACGGCAGGCCAGACGCCTCGACGAGCAGGACCGCACGCGCGGCGGACTTGAGGAAGTTGCGACGGCCCCAACTGGATGCCTCCGGCTGCCCACGTTTCAGCGCGTCCACGCAGGACAAACAGCCCGGTGAAGGCAATTCAATCGGCGGCTGCGCGGTCAACGGTGTGTTCATGGCGGTCAAGTGGTGGTGAGTGTAGCAGCGCAGGGTCGCCACGCCATCGGGCACTTCACCGATTTCGGACTAAAGCACTTTGATTTGTCACCGGCTTGCAACTTTGGCGTCACACAAGCGTAACCTCGCCAGCCTAGTCTCCTGCCAGACAGTTACGTCCAACCACTCGACACATATGAAAACTCTCGCCCGCACCCTCGCCCTCGCGCTCATGCTCGGCACCGTCGCCACCGCCTCGGCGGCCGGCAAAATCACCGTCAAAGGCTCCGACACCATGGTGGTCCTCGCCCAGAAGTGGGCGGAGGTGTATATGGTCAAGAATCCCACCGTCCAAATCCAGGTCACCGGGGGCGGCACGGGCACGGGCTTCGCCGCGCTCCAGAACCAGACCACCGACCTCTGCAATGCCTCCCGCAAAATCAAGAGCAAGGAAGTCGAGACCTGCCTCAAGGCCTTCGGCAAGCGACCCACAGAATATCAGGTGTGTCTGGACGGCCTCGCGGTCTATGTGCACGACTCCAGCCCCATCAAGGAACTCACCGTCCAGCAAGTGGAGGCCCTCTTCACCGGCAAGCTGAAGAACTGGAAGGAAGTCGGCGGCCCCGACGCGCCGGTCACGCTCTACAGCCGTGAGAACAGCTCCGGCACCTATGAGTTCTTCAAGGAGCACGTCCTCGGCGGCAAGGATTTTGCCGCCAGCGCGCAGACCATGCCGGGCACCGCGTCCGTGCTTCAGGCGGTGGCGAAAGACAAACTCGGCATCGGCTACGGCGGCATCGCCTACGGCGCGGGCGCGAAGCATCTCAAAATCAAGAAGGACGCCAGTTCCCCCGCCATCGAGCCGACCATTGAGACCGTGCAGAACGAGACCTATCCCATCTGGCGGCACCTGTTCATCTATGTGAATCCCGCCTTGGACAAGGGCGATGTGGCCGCCTACCTCAAGTGGATGCGCACCGCCGAAGGCCAGAAGGTCGTCAACGACGTGGGCTACTTCCCCCTCCCCGCCAAGTCGCTCGCCAAGTAAGCCCCCTGGCGGTCACGCCCGGTGCGAAAGTCCTCCCGTTCTGGCGCTGCTTCGCGTAGCTAGTCGGGCCGCATGAAGCAATCGAGCACCCCGGACTTGGTCTTTCGCGCGTTCTCCGACCCCACGCGCCTGCGCATCCTCTGCCTCCTCCGCCAGCGCGAGCTGTGCGTCGCGGACCTGGTCAGCATCCTGCGCGTGCCCCAGCCCACCGCCTCCCGCCACCTCGCCTACCTCCGCAAGGCCGGCCTCGTCGTGACCCGCGACCAAGGCTCCTGGACCTTCTACGGCCTCGCCCCCGCCACCAACCCCTTCCACGAGAAACTCCTCGAATGCCTCACGCACTGCTTCCCCGAGGTCGCCAAGCTCAAGACCGACGCGGCCCGCGCCCAGAAGCTCCACCAGTCCGGCGGCTGCTGCCCCAAGCGATAAATCGGTTGCAAATCATATTCGCTTAAGCGAATGTCTTGCCCGAGCGACCGCTGGACAGCGCAGTGCCCTAGCAGACCGCTAACATCCGTCACCATGACCGTCACCGAGTTCAAACAAACCCTCGCCGCCCACCCCGACCTCCCGCTGCGCTTCGTCCTGCCGGATGGCCAGCTCGTCCCCGCCCACGCGCACGTCACCGAAGTGGCGCGCGTGGACAAACACTTCGTGGACTGCGGCGGCACCCGCCGCGCCGAATCCCACTGCCGCCTCCAAGTCTGGGTCGCGGACGACCTGGACCACCGCCTGGCCGCCGGCAAACTGCACCGCATCCTGGGCCTCGCCGCGCCCCTCCTCCCGCAGGAGAGCCTGCCCGTGGATGTCGAGTATGAGGCCGGCTACATCGCGCAGTTCCCGCTCGAGTCCCTCGCTCCGGTAAACGGTGAGCTGCACCTGCGCCTGGGCGTGCGCCACACCGCCTGCCTCGCGCCGGACAAATGCGGCGTGCCCCCGTCCGCCCCGCGCCCCATTGACTTTTCCGTGTTCCCCGTGCGCCCCCCGGCACGCTGCTGCTAACCCCCTGCCCCTAGTTCACCATGAAACAAAAAGTCCTGTTCGTCTGCATCCACAACAGCGCCCGCAGCCAGATGGCTGAGGCCTTCCTCAACCAAACCTGCGGCGACCAGTTCGAGGCCCACAGCGCGGGCATCGAGCCGGGCAAGCTCAACCCCATCGTCGTCGAGGCCATGCAGGAGATTGGCATCGACATCTCCGGCAACCAGGTCAAGGCCGTCTTCGACTATTTCAAGTCCGGCAAGATTTTCAGCCACGTCATCACCGTGTGTGACGAGGCCAGCGCCGAGCGCTGCCCCATCTTTCCCGGCGTGACCCAGCGGCTGCATTGGAGCTTCCCCGACCCCTCCAGCTTCAAGGGCACCCACGAGGAACGCCTCGCCGGCACCCGCACCGTGCGCGACACCATCAAAGCCAAGGTCGAGGCATGGTGTGAGGAAGTCTGCGCCGAACCTGTAGTGGCATAAGCGTCACTCTCCTGCCATTTGGCGGTGGTGAACAAAAGGCCGCGACTTTTCAGTCGCGGCTTTTTTGCTTTGTTCCGGTTCATTCAGAGACTCCTCGCGTCGTCTCCTACGGGTGGAAAAACAAGGCAGGCCCCAGCCGCACACGACTACGGACTGGAGCCTGCCATCCCTTCACACGAAGGAATACCGGAGGGGCCGCCGGGATTTCTCCCCCGGCGGCCCATGAGTGTCAGCGCTCAGGGCGTCGGCACCGCGCGGAAGAACCGGCGCTGCGTCCCGGAGGAGGTCGTGTCGATGTAGAACTGGCGGCCGCCCGAGTGAACGATGTTCGTCAGGGTGGTCCAGGAGTTGGCGTTCGAGATGTCAGCCAGATACTCGAAGCGATACTTCGCGCCCGCCGGGCCATCCAGCGAGATGCCGCCGAAGAACGCGATGTCCGCCGTGCTGATGGGCACTGCGACGCTGGTGACGTTGCCGGCGGCGTTGCTCACGCGGACGGTGTAGTTGCCCGCGCTGGCGGACGTGAAACCGGAGAGCGCCAGCGTGCTGCTGTTCGCGCCGGTGATGGCGACGTTGTTCAAGAACCACTGGTAGCTGAACGGCCCGCTGCCGACGAACGCGCCCACGGGGACGGTCAACGTGAGCGTGCCGCCGCTGCTGACCGTAGCGCCCGGCAGACCGGTGCGGAACAGCGTGTCGCCGAAGGCCGGCGCCGTGGCGATGTCAACCACGGCCACCGCGCTGGTGACGGAGCCGCTGCTGTTGGCGATGACGAGCTGGTAGTTGCCGTTGGCGACCTCGACCATGAGCTGCAACTGGCCGTTCTCGCGCAGTTCGGTGGTGTTCAAGCCCGCCGGGATGCCGGTGGTGCTGTGGGCCTGGTCGGCGATGAGGTAGGCGCGATAACCGAGGATGCTGCTGACATCAATGATGCCGGAAGCCTCTTCATCCTGCGTCAGGAAGCCGGGCTGGCCGGTGGTGAACAGGGTCGGACGATGCTGCGAGACGAGCACGAGCGAGTCCGTGGCGACGACATACTTCCACGTCTTGGCGATGTGGGCTTGGTTGCCGGGGTCTTCCTGGATGAGCAGGTTGCCATCGGGGTCAATGCCGATGTTGTCCATCATCTTGGGCCCTTCGGTGCCGTCGAGCAGCATGTCCAGCACGCCGCCCGCCTCCGGGTTGGCAATGTCAGTGAAGCGCATGCGCCACAGGCGGCTGTTGCCGGTGAAGCTCGCGGTGGTGACGAAGTAGAAGTCGCGCGGGTTGGCCGGATCCCACACGCCGTCCTCGACGCGCTGGAAGGCGGTCACGCTGTTCGCGTTACCGAGGTTTTCCAACTGCGCCTCGCTCAACGCTCGGACGTCGCCGAAGTTGAACAGCGTGAAGTTGCGCTGCGCCGCCGTGGTGGCGGTGACTTCCTGCGCGAGGCCCGTGACCTGCACGCCCCAGAGGCTGCCGTTCTGGAGACCGGCCTTCTCGATGTCGAGGCCGGTGGCCTGCTTGTTGCCAATCCAGACATAGACCTGCGAGTCGGTGGTGCCGTCGTCATCAAGGCCCATCACGATGGTCTTGGCCTGCGCGTGCGGGCTGGCGACGGAGTTTTCCCAGGCGAACTTGCCGAGGTAGGGCAGTTCCCAAGCCTTCCCGGCGTCGGGGCCGGTGGCGACGAACGCGAAGCCCCGACCATTGGAGCTTTCCTCGCCGTTCATGAAGATACGGTTCGGCGTGCCGACGCTTCCGCCGGGGAAGTGGAAGGCGGAGACGGCAGGCAGGTCGGCGGAGCAAAGACGAGCAATGGTCGTGTTGCTTTGAACGAAGCTGCTACCGTTCCAAATTTGGATGTTCGTGGCGAGGTCACTCACGTTGAGCACCGTGAGGTTGCTCTTGGCGATGATGATCTTGCTGACGAACGCGCCATTCGAGCCGTGCGCGCGGATGACGCCGAGGTTGGCACCGATTTCATGGTTCGCCAGCACGGTGAAGGTGCCGTTGCCATTGTCGAACGCACCGAGGCCGTCGAGCAGGCCCACGAGCCGGTGCGGCGTGACGCCGTCGGCCTTGTTGTTGACCGTGTCGCCCACGCTCATGAGCGAGATGATGGCGTAGCCGGGGTCAATCGCCTCTTGGAAGGGCGGGCGGCTGCTGCTGGGGCCGGTGTGGTCGAGGCCCGCGCTGCCGCGCACGTTGCTCAACGTGAGCGTGGGGTTGTTCGCGCCGGGGATGGCCACGCCGTTCTTATACCACTGGAACGAGGCGGGCATCTGGCCGGTGAAGCCGGCGCTCAATACCACATTCGAGCCCTGCACCACCGTCTGGCCGACGGGCTGCGTGGTGATGGCGGGAGCGTTGCCGGGCGCGGCGGGCAGCGGGTTCGCGAGGCCGGGGATGGTCAGGCGATACGCGAAGACCATCGTGTCCGCGAGGCCGTTCGCGCCGGAGTTGGCGCCGACGTTCACGCCGTTGTGGATGACGGTCGCAGCGCGGTAGTCGTTGTCCGTGCCGACGAGCATGAGCCAGTCGTTGGGCGCACCGGGTTCGTTGAGCGGCACGAGGGCGAGGCCTTCATACTTCTCGGGCACGGTGTTGTTGTCGCGAGCCGCGCCGGCGTTCATGCCGAACTTGGCGAGCTCCGCCGGGTTCAGGAGGTCCACGAAATCCTTGCGGATCGCGGCGATGATGCCGTTCGTGAGGGCGAGCTGGTCGCCGAGCGCCGGGAGGTTCTTCTGGCCGGCGGTGCCGACGGCCTTGTCCCAGTCGGTGCCGAGGATGTTGCTCGCGCCGTTGAGCTCCACGAGGTTCACCTTCTTGTAGATCGGCGCGCCGAGCGTGCCGCCCAGGCCGATGCCGTCGCGTTCGAGCACGAGGAGCTGGTGGTCGTTCACCGCGAAGACTTCGCTGATGGGCGTGTGGCGGGTGGCCGTGACATCGCCGCGCAGGGTGAGCTGATAGACGTATTCGCCGATGAGCCCGTTGAAGTTCGGCGAGGCGGCCTCGATGTCATACACGAGGATGCGCGTGTGCTGCGAGGCGTTGGCCGCGCCGCTGTCTTGGATGGTCGGGCTTTGGAGCATC
>CAMBZO010000158.1 GCA_945872195.1 Akkermansia muciniphila
CAATCTGCCGGCTGCTCGAACTCCGCGAACCACCGGTCGAGCGTCGCGCGCGAGGTCTGTTTCTCGGCCAACGCGGTGGTGACGAGGTCGGACTTGAGAAACTCTGCGACGCTCGCGGCCTTCGCGGCGGCATCGGTCAGCTTCGTGACCTCGGCCTCGGGGAAAGGCTTGCGGACGATGGGTTCGCCAGCAGGCACGACGGGCTTCACGACGGCAGGCGCGGACAATGCGGCCGGTGGCGGTGGCACCTGCTGCGGAGCGGGCCGCACACCGTCGATGACCCGCTGAATCTCCTTTTGCACTGCCTGCACGACAGTATCCACTTGCAGAGCCGCGGGCGGCGCAATGGCATTCGGTGCTACATTCGGCGGCCTCGGTATGTTGTCCCGCGCCGGCAACGGCAGCCTAAGCGGCAGCCGTGGGGGTGGTATTGCCGGAGCAGCAGGCGCAACAATACGCTGCGGCGCAACGGCGTTCTTCCCGTCCATCTTCGGGGCAAGGGCCTCGGCGTCCTTCAGCGCCTTCTCCAACGCCTGCTTCACCACAGCGGGCGTTTTGTCGCCCAACTTTTCCAGCTGATCCTTCAGCTTGGCGATGAGCTCCTGCGGGTTGGGCACCGCCACGGGCGCCGGTGCTACCGGCACGGCTGGCCGAACCAGCAAGTTGCCGCCGAGGAAATCTCCGCCGATGCGATTGATGACCATCGCACCGTTGCTGACCTTCCACTCCTCCGCCACTCGCGGGCCGTCGTAGAGCACGGACTGGCTGCTGCCATAAAAAGACAGGCTGGCCAAACCCGTGCGCTGTCCGCGCAGCCGCCCAGCAAACCACGTCTCCACCTCGAAGGTCTCGCCGTCCAGCGAAAGGAGGTGCCCCTCGAACTCGTCGCCGCTGGCGAGCTGCACACGGCAGACCGGCCCGGCGTTCGTCGGCAGCGTGGCAGAGCGCGTGGGCAGGCGGATGAGATTCAGGCTGGTCGTGGTGAACTCGATGGGCTGCCGCGCGTTGGGGTGCCGCCACTTGAGCGTCTCGCTGTTGAGCGTCTCGATTTCCCCGCGCAGGAACGAGCCGTCGAGAAAGGAGACGGAGGCCGGAGGAAGATTGGTGGCGAAGGCCGCAGCCGCGAAACTCGTGGCGGCCATCGCGAGCAGTCGGACGAGCGGGCCGCCACGCAATTTTCCACTAGCGCTCATAAATCGGCAGGAAGCGGTAGTTCAACGCCAGCGACAGGAGCGACGCCGCAGTGCCAAAGGAATTTCCAAACGACCCATCCCAGCTCCCGTCCTTGTTCTGCGTGGCGGCGAGCGACTTGATGTTCGCGCCGTTCCACTTGCGCCACGCGTCCGGCGAGCTGTGGAAGTAAGCCTGCGCCGCGTAGTAGAGATAGTATTGCTGGTAGTGCGCGTCGCCAGCGGCGGTCTGGAGATATGTCCACGCGCCCTTGAACTCCGCCGTGTCCTTCTGCTTCGCCAGCGCCTGGACGAGCACGCCGATGGCGCACCGCGTCGCGTTCGGCCCGCTCGCGCCGGTGTAGCCGTAGCCGCCCTCGGGCGTCTTGCAGCTCGTGAAATACTTGAGGCCCTTCTGAATCGCGTCCTCCGGCACGGCCAAGCCCGCGTTGCGCGCGGCGAACATCGCCACCATCTGCGCGCCGCTCACCGTCGTGTCCCCGTCCATGCTGTCCGGCGAGTAACGCCAGCCGCCCGTCGGGTTCCGCGCCTGCGAGGCGACGATGAGGTTGATGGCGCGCTGGAGCGCCGGCCCGAGCCGCACGTCATCCACCGCGCCGTAAGCCTCCGCGAGCGCGAGCGCGGCGAAGCCGTGGTTATACATCGAGGTGCCGATGTAGCCGGTCTCCTTGTTTTGCTGGGCGAGAATTGCGTTGAGGCCGCGTTTGATGGCCGACGCGTAAGGCCCCACATTCGGGTCATCCCCGTGCGCGAGCATGGACACCACGCACAAGCCGATGACACCGGGCTGCCGCCCATACACGTCCGCCCACGCGCCCTCTGCCGACTGCGACTTGGCGAGGAACTGCAAGCCCTTCACATACATCACGTCAATCGCCGCCGGGCTGGCGTCGGACTTCTCGATGAAGAGCTGTTGGGCGGAGGCTTCGCAGAATGACCAATGACCAATGAGCAAGGCCCAAAGAATGACCAATGCCTGGAGCGCGGCGTTCACGCCGCAGACGGCCCCGATGCGAAAAGCGCGTAAGGACGGTCTCCGGCTGACGTCCGCATCTGCGGCCTGAAGGCCGCGCTCCACTGACGCATTCGCGCTCACGGCTTCGCCTCCACTGCCTTGAAGAAGTTCTCCAGCGCCTCGCGGAACTCCGCCGGCACCTGCCGCGTCACCCCGCTGCCCTTGCCCATGCGCCGCGCCGCGGCCTCAGCGCCTCTCGCATCACCGGTCAAGCCCGCGCTCGCCTTGTCGGTGTTGCCGCCGTTTTGATTCGGGCCGCCGGGCTGCTGGCCGGGCTTCATGCCGATTTGCGCCTCCTGCTGCGCCATCTGCATCATCATCTCGGCCTCGGCCTGCGCCTGCTGCTGCTGCTGCTGGCTGCTGCTCTTCTGCCGCTTGGCCTGCTCGTTGATGAGATTGATGAGGTCGGTCAGGTGCAGCAGCGCGTCGTTCTCCGGCTTCTGCGCCGGCTCGCCCGTGAGCTTGTCGAAGAGCGCTGACTCCGCGTCGCGCATCCCGTCCTGCGTGCCGATCAAAAACTCCTTCGCCTCCTCAATGTCGTTGCTCATCTGCAATTTTGTCAGGTCGCCGCGCAAGGTCCGCTGCTGCTCCCCGACCTTCAGCGCGCCCTCGGCGTGCCGTGGGTTCCGCGCCTTCTCCTCCTCGAGCAACGTCGTCTGCTGCAACACCCGCATCTCGCCCGCGCGCAGGCGAATCGCCGCCATCAACATCTTGAGCAGCTTGTCTTCCTTCGGCTTGCCCTCGCCCTCGCCGCCCTGGCTCTCCTCCTCCGGCGGCTCCAGCTTCTTTGACCAGTCGCCAAAGCGCTTCGTCCACGTCGCCAGATTGCCCATCGCGTCCATCGAGACGTTCGCGTCAATCAGCCCGCGCACGCGGTCCAACTCGCTCGCGGTGTTGACTGACTTCATCTCCGCCGCGACCTCGCCGTAGTTCGCGCGCTGCGTGCGGTCGAAGAACCGGCTCATCTCCGCCACGACCTTCTCGGCCTCCACCTTCACGCTGCCTTGGTCGCCGGCGAGCGACGTGTTGATTTTCTTGTAGCGCTCCGGCAGCTCGCGCGGGAGCAAACCAATCGTCTCGCCCACCACCTTGCCGAGCTGTTCGCCCAGGCCCTTCTCTGACTCGGAAAGTTTCTTCAACCGCTGGGACAGCGTGAGCGCCTGCAAGTTGTCGAGCCCATCGTTCATCTTCTTTTGCAACTCCTGCAACTTCTCCAGCGCCTTCTCTTCCGCCGCGAGCGCCTTGGTCGCCTCGTCCGCACGCGGCTCGGCACCGGTGCTCTCCTGCGCCTTCTGCAACGACTGCTGTGCGTCCTTCATCTCGCCTGCGGCGAGCGACTTCATCTGCGCCAAGTTCTGCGTCCACTCGCGGAGCGTCTGCTGCGTGAGCGTCGGGTTGCGCATCGCCTCGCGCACGATGTCCTGCCCCTGCTGCGCGATGCGTTCAAGCTGCGCCGCGTTACGCGCCTGCTCGTCGGCTTGCTCGCCGGCCTTCTTCGCGGCCTCGTCGGACTTGAGCTTGTCCTCCGGCAAACCCATCAACTCGCGCGTCGCCGCCGTGATGGCCTCCTCCTTGCGCGTGACTTCCTCGACCTGTGCGAAGAGCGCGTCGAGTTGCTGCCGCACGAGTTCCGCGTGCTTGGAGAGGCTGACGATGTTGATGCGATGCGTGACCGACTCCGCCGGCTCGCGGCCCGGCAGGAAATCCGTGGCAAGTCCCTTCACCTCCACGACCGAGTCCGCCGGGATGCGCATCACCGTGGGGCTGAACAGGAAGACATTCGTGAACCGCCGCTCCTGCGCGCCCGTCGCCGACTTCCTGAACTGCGCAATCGCCGGCGTGTTCGTCGGGTCGAGCGACGCAACAATCTCGGTGCTGACCGCGCCCTCGCGGACGCCGAAGTCATCCGATGCGGAAAACCTCAGCGGCAGCACGTCGGTCTCGAGAATCGAAACCTCCATGCCGAGGTCGCCGAGGTCCACGCGCGGCGCGGCGTCCTTCATCGGGCGCAACGCCAGCAGCCACGGCGCGATGGGCTTCAGCCCGAACTCATCGCGCCAGTCGAACGTGGCCTGCGACGACGCATCCAGCTTGAGCGAGCCGCTGTTGAACTTCTCCCCCGAGAGCAGCAGCGAGAGCGGCTCCGTCTTGTCCACCGTCAACTCCGCCGCCGCGAGCGGGCGCGTGGCGATGCCGTTGAGCGTGACGCGGCTGCCTTCGAGCACGGCCAGCGTGGCGTTCTGCACAATCTGGTTCGTCGCCGGATACTGCAGATAAGCCGGCAGCGTGAGGCTCGCCGCGAGCTGCTTGAGCGCGGGCCGATGCAGCGGCTTCACCGCGATGGTGTGGGTCGCGTCGCCGAGGCGGACGCGGAGCGAACCGATCTGCGTCTGGCCGGGGAGGGTGAGCTTCACCGAGCCGTTCTTCACCGGTGCGGAAAGTTTGGTCTGCAACTCGAAGCGCCCGCTCGCGCTCGACGGTTTCCAGAACGAGCGGTAACTCACCTTCGCGACCAACTCGAACGGCTCGCCATGCGGCACGACGAGTTGCGCCGGCAGATTCTCCAGGGCTATGAACGTGTAGCGCGGAATGCCCGCGACCGGAGCCGCCCAGCGTTGCAGCGCGTTCCATCCCGCCGCTGGCGCGACGGCAAACGCGAGCACCGCCGGCACCAGCACCGCCGCAAGTGCGATGCTCGCGAGCCGCGCAGGGCGGGAGTTCACCACTTCGAGGAAATCGAACTTCGCCGCGTCCGCCGAGACTTGCCGGATGGCCGCGCGACACAGAGCGAGCGACATGTTTTGCGGCCGCACTTTCTCCTCCGCCAACTCCACGATGCCCAGCAATCGATCGCCCAGCCGCCGGTGCCCGTGCTGCACGACGTTTGACAGCGCCCGCAAATCGCGACGTTGCCAAACCCAGCTCCGGCACCACCGCATGACGAACCACGCCGCACCCGCGATGCCCGCCAGCAACAGCGCCGTGCGCAGCGCCTTGGGCGTGTCCCCGACGCGGTCACACAGGAAGAGCAGCGCGAACGAAGCCGCCAGCGCCGCGACCCCGCCAGCCACCGCGTGCGTCGTCTCCGTCCGCCACAGCGCGCGCTCCAGCGCCGCGAACTGAGCGCGCAGCGAGTCTGGTAGGGAGATGCGAATTTCGTCTGGCATTGGTGCGACGGACGGAAGTTAGCATCCAGCGACTCCCTCACAATCCCCAAGTTCACTTACTCAGGCAGCCGCCGAAGTGAGGCGGCGGACCGGAGGCCGAGGAACTGCGCGCGGAGGCTCAAGGCTGCGGCGCCTGCTCCTTGCCGCGCAGGTAGGCGATCAAGCTTCGCACCTCGTCCTCCGGCAGCACCTGGAGCAAGCCCTCGGGCATCATGGAGAGCTCGCTCTGCTTCAGGCGCGCGATGTCCGTGCGCGCGATGGTGAGGGTCTCGTTGGGCGTGACGATGGTGACGGCGGTCGCGTCCTGCCGCGCCAAGATGCCGGAGACGCTGCGGTCGTCCTTCGTGTCGAGGTTCCAGGTGCGGTAGTCGTTGGGAATCTCCGCGTTCGGGTCGAGGATGTTGTGGAGCAGGTAGTCGAGGTCTGAACGGTTTGAGCCGGTGATGTCCGGTCCGACCTTGCCGCCGATGCCGTAGAGCATGTGGCACTGGCCGCAGGTCTTCGCAAACACGGCGCGGCCCTTCGCCAAGTCGTCCTTCAGAGTGCCCGGCTTCGCGAGCAATACCTTGTAGCGCTCCATCTCCGCCTTCTTGTCCGCCGTGCTTTCACGGGCCGCGCCCCAGTGCTTGTCGAGCGCGGCGTTGAGGTCGGCCTGCTGGTAGTTGCGGAGCTGGCGCACGAGGTCGGCGGGCAAATCCTTCGCCGCGAACTTCCCGGCGGCGAGCGCGCCCACCAGCGCCCGCGCAAATGAAACGCGCGAGGACAGCGTGCCAAAGGCGTCGCGCTTGCCAGCCGGGTCGAGCGTCGGGAGCAGCTCCAGAATCGCCGCCGCAGTCTTCGGGTCGTCATACGCCGCCAGCCCGCGCAAGGCGGCCCCGCGCAGCGCCGGCTCCTTGAGCAACTGCCGCAGCGGCTCCACGAGCGTGGCGTCCCTCGCCGCCACGAGCGCATCGAGCGCCGCGAGCCGCTGGGCGGTCGGGGCCTTCACGTCGAGCAACTGTTTCCTCATGTCCGCGAGCGCGCTGGCGCTGCCGAAGACGAGCGAGAGCTGCTGCACGAGTTCCTTCACCTGTGCGTTGCTGCTCGTGGCCAGCTTGGTCGCGAGCGT
>CAMBZO010000159.1 GCA_945872195.1 Akkermansia muciniphila
GTTCATCGCCGTCGCAGCATCCTCGGCCACATACACGTCGTAACGGTCTTCGAGCGCCGCGCGCAATCCGTCGCGCGTCGGCTTCTCGTCATCCACGATGAGGACCATTGGTTGGTGCATCCGCCCATCTCTTAACCTTTCGCTCGTCGCGTGGCAATCCGCGGAGTGACATAAGCCGGCGGCTTACAGCCGCGGCGCTCCCGGCTTGGTCGGCTTTGCCGCGTGGTCCGCACCCTTCACCTTGAGCTGGCGGCGGAAGACCTTGTCGCCGGCGGTGACGTAGAGCACATCGCCGTTCGGGCCGCCGAAGGTCAGGTTGCTGCTCTTGCCGTTCGGCGTGGGGATGATGCAGTTCACGCGGCCCGCTTGGTCGCAGACTTGCAGGCCGAGGCGCGTGGCGACCCACAGGCGACCATCGCGGTCTGTGCGCAAGCCGTCCGCGCCGCTGTCGTCGGCGGTGTCGGGCATGTGGAGATGGAAGTAACGCTGCTTGTGCTGGAGCGTGCCGTCGGCCTTGATTTGGTAGCTGTGAACCCAGTGCGAACGGCTGTCCGCCACGTAGAGCAGCGTCTGGTCAGGCGAGAGCGTGACGCCGTTCGAGAACTTCAGGCCGGTGTCCACGATTTGCTTGGAGCCGTCGGGCTTGATGAGCCAGACCTTACTCGTGTTCGTGTTCGCGCCGGTCCAGTTCGGGTCGGTCACGTAGATGTTCCCGTTGTTGGCGACGACGAGGTCGTTGCCGCGGAAGCCGTCGGCGATGACCGTGGCCTTGCCCGCCGTGTCCCACGCGAGGATTTGCTGCGTCGCCGCCGCCACGGAGTAGAGCCGACCGTCGGGGCCGAAGCGCTGGCCGTCGCCCTTCTTGGAGTCGGCGAGGAAGACGACGGGCTTGCCGTCCGGACCGACCTTGTAGGTCGTGCTGCTGGGGCCTTCGTTGTAAAAGACCTCGCCCGCCGCGTTCGCCGTCGGGCCTTCCGTGAACTTGTAGCCCTCGCCGACGAGCTGCCAGTCCGCGCCGGGCACGAGGAGTTCCTTCAACTGCGACGAGCCAAGGCCAGCCTTGGGCAGCTCCGGCCAGCCCTTCCAGAGAAAGCGCAACGCGTCGGGGAAAACCGCCGTGCCGTGCTTGCCGTTGTGGCCGCCGTCGCCCCACGCGTGCTCGACTTCGTAGCCGGCGAACTTGAGCGAGCGCTCCATCTCGAGGTTCGCCATCCACCAGTCGCCGCCGTAGATATTCTGGTCCGCGCTTCCGTCCTGGAGATACACGCGGATGGCCTTCGGCTCATACTTGCGGAGGAGGGTGGGATAAACATTCCCGCCGCGCAGCCCGACGTAAGTTCCAATCGCGCTGAAGACACGCGTGAACGCCTCGGGCCGTTCCCACGCCGCCGTGAAGGCCGCGATGGCCCCGCTGCTCGAGCCGCCGATGGCGCGGTCGGTGCCGTTCTTGGACAACTTCACGCCGTGCTTCGCCTCGATAAAGGGGAGCAGCTCATCGAGCAGGAACTTCGCGTAGTCGCCGCCGAGGCCGTCGTATTCGTAGCTGCGATTGAAGCGGTCCAGCGCGTTGGTGGAAGACGCCTTCACGCGCCCGTGCTGCACGAAGACCCCGACCAGCGCGGGGATTTCCTGCTTGTGAATGAGGTTGTCAAACGCGACTGGTGCGCTGAAACCGCCGCCGTCCTGCAACACCATCACGGGCGCGGGCTTGGCGCGGTCGAGCTGCGCGGGGAGATAGACGGTGTAGTCGCGCACCGTGCCGGGGAAGACCTTGGACTGGTCGAACGTGCCTTTGACCAGCTCGCCCTTGGGCACGCCCGGCTGCGGCAGCGAGTCGGGGCCGGGCTTGTAGTCATCGGCGGCGCGCAGTGGGGCGACGAGGCAAAGGAGGGTGAACAGGAGCGACAGCGGTTTGTGCATAGCGTGCGCGAAGGATGTCGGAGCAAGTCGGGAAGGCAATCTTCAAACCGAGTTCCTGCGAACAAGAACAGGCTTGCCCGGCTGGGAAAGGAAACGAAGGATGCCGCGCGTCGGCACGATGCCAGTTTCCAGAACCAACCAAACACCACGTCGCTCATGCACTCCTTGAACCGCCGCCAGTTCGCCCAGCTCGCCGCTGGTGCCTTGCTCACCCCGTCCCTCGTCCGCGCCGCTGCGCCGGGCAAGCCCAACTCCAAGGTCGGCGGCGTCCACATCGGCATCAACGCCCCCTATAGTTTCGGCAACGCCGCCATGTCCGCCGACGACATCCTCAAGACCTGCGGCCAGCTCAACCTCAGCGCCATCGAGCTGCGCACGCAGCCCATCGAGGCCCAGTTTGGCGCGCCCGCCAATCTCACCAGCGCAAAGAACAAGGTGCTTCCCGCAGGTGCCGCCGAGGATAGCGCCAAGCAGCTCCGCACCTGGCGCGAGACCGTGGACATGGAGAAGGCCCGCGCCTTCCGCAAGCATTGGGAAACCACCGGCGTCTTCATCGAGGTCATCAAGGTGGACGGCATCTTGAAGATGGGCGAGAGCGAGCTGGACTACGCCTTCACCCTCGCCAAGGCCCTCGGCGCGCGCGGCATCTCCACCGAGATCGGCAAGGACGACGACCACAAGCGCGTCGGCAAGTTCGCCGACAAGCATAAGATTCACCTCGCCCTGCACGGCCACGCCAGCACCGGCCCGGACCATTGGGAGAAGGCCTTCGCGCACGGCGAATACGTCGGGGCCAACGTGGACCTTGGGCACTTCGTCGCCGGCGACCACGGCTCGCCCGTCGAGTTCATCAAGAAGCACCACAAGCGCATCACGCACGTCCACGTGAAGGACCGCAAGAAGGGCAACGGCCCGAACACGCCCTTCGGCGAAGGAGAAACCCCGATTGGCGAAGTCCTGCGCCTCATCCGCGACAACAAGTGGCCCATCCAGGCGACCATCGAGTTCGAATACAAAGTGCCCGCCGGCTCGGACCGCATGACGGAGCTGGCCAAGTCGATCAAGTTCTGCCGCGAGGCGTTGAGCTGAGGTGGCTGCCACGCGGCCATCAACCTGAGCCGTCCGGCGGTTCAGCCTGTTCCCTGCCCAGGCTCCGCGCGCCCACGCTCGGGCTCGCGCCAAAGCAGGATCAGCGCTGCGAATCCAATCAACGGCGTCAGCCCCGCCAGCGCGATGCCTTCATTGAACGAGCCGGTCTGGTCCGCGAGCCGGCCAAAGTATTTTTGGCACGGCGACGACGTGGCCCACGCGACCGTGCCGAGGATGCCCGTGACTTTCCCCTGATGCTTCGTGCTGAGTTCCTGACTGAACGAGTAGTAGCACGGGAACAAGCCCAGTGACGCCGCCGCGACCACGAGCAAAATCCCGAGCAGCCCCCACCCGCGCGGGAGATGTGCTGCCAGCGCCGTCAGCGAGGTGAGCAGCGCGCACACGCCGAACACCGTCACGCGGGAGCGGTGGACGTCCCAGCCGCGCTTGACCAGCCACAGCGCCGCCGCGCCCGCCGCGAGGCAGCCGATGTCCGTGGCGATGTAGTAGAGCGAGTTGAAGCGCAGCGCGTCGGCCTCGAGGTAGCCCTTGCCCTCGATGAGAAACTTGGGCAGCCATGCGCGGACGATTTGCCAGCAAACGTTGATGGCAGCGACGACCACGACCAGCGCCCAGAACCGGCGGTCCGAAAATACGGCGAGGAAGTTCACATCCGCCTTCTGCCTTCCGCCTTCCGGCTCCTGACTCCCGACTTCTGGCTTCGCTTCCGCAAAGTCCTCTTTCTTCAGCAGCGCAAACCAACCCACCACCCACACCACGCCGATGGCTCCGATGACGAGGAACGGCTGCCGCCACACGCCCGGCTCGGTGCGTCCGGCGAGCATGAAGGTCATCACCAGCGGCGTGAGGATGGCCCCGATGCTCGCGCCGCTTTGCAGCACGCTGTTGCCCATCGTCCGCTCCTCGCGTGCGAGCAGGCGCTGCGTGGTCTTGAGCGCGCACGGCCAGTGGCCGGCCTCGAAGAAACCCAGCAGCGTGCGGCACAGCAGCAGCCCGTCGTAGGTCTCCACCAACCCGGTGAGGAAACCCATCGCCGACCACGCCAGCACGAGCGCCGGGTAGAGCCAGCGCACGCTCCACTTGTCCGCCACGCAGCCCCAGAGGAACGCGCCGACGGCGAACGCGTAGCCGAAATACATCTCCACGTCGCCGTATTGTTCCTGCTTGAGATTGAACTCCGTGGTCACGCGCGTCGCCACGTTGGGCAGTGTCTGCCGGTCCATGTAGAGCAGCATGGAGGCGAAGAGCAGCAGACCGCAGACGAGCCACTTCCAATGCGCGGGGCGGGCGGGGTTCGGGGAAGTCACGGAGAACGGACGGAGCGGCGGGGGAAGTGTTCAGCCGGTCGCGTTGGCAGGCGGCGTGGGTGGCGACGACTGCTTACTTTCCCCGCCCTCACTTCCCCATGCCCGGCATCCCGCCCATGCGGCCCATCAGCTTCGAGAACTTCCCCATCTTCTTCATCATCTGCTGCATCTGGGCGAATTGTTGGAGCAGCGTGTTGACCTCGGTGACGGTCACGCCACTGCCTTTGGCGATGCGGATGCGGCGCTTGGCGTTGAGGAGGTTCACGTTGCGGCGCTCGGTCAGAGTCATCGCGCAGATGATGCCTTCCTTGCGACGGAAGTCCTTCTCCGCTTTGCCGAAGTCGGTGCCCTTCGACATCGCTGCGCCGCCGGGGAGCATGCCCATGATGTCTTGCAGCGGCCCCATCTTCTTCATCTCGCGGAGCTGCATCAGGAAGTCTTCCAGCGTGAACTGGCCCTTCCGCAGCTTCTCCTCCATCGCCATCGCCGAGTCCTGGTCAATCCGCTCGGCGGCCTTCTCCACGAGCGTGACTACGTCGCCCATGCCCAGGATGCGCTGGGCCATGCGCTCGGGGTGGAACGGCTCGAAGTCATCCAGCTTCTCGCCCACGCCCATGAACTTGATAGGCTTGCCCGTCACTTCGCGCAGGCTCAACGCCGCGCCGCCGCGCGCGTCGCCGTCCAGCTTGGTGAGGATGGAGCCGGTGAGCTGAAGCGCCGTGTCGAAGTGCGTGGCGACGTTGACGGCCTCTTGTCCGGTCGCGGCATCGAGGACGAGGAGAATTTCCTGCGGCTGGATGAGGTCGCGCAGATGGACCAACTCCTGCACGAGCCCCTCGTCAATTTGCAGGCGGCCGGCGGTGTCGAAGATGATGACGTTGCGGCTGGTGAGCTTGGCGAGCTGCAGGGCGTCGCGGGCGATCTTGAGCACGTCGGTCTCGCCGCGCTTGAGGAAGACGGGGACATCGAGCTGCTTGCCCAGCGTGTCGAGCTGGTCCATCGCGGCGGGGCGATAGACGTCGCACCCGACGAGGAGCGGTTGGCGGCCCTGCTTCTTAAGCCAGCTCGCGAGCTTGCCGGAGCTGGTGGTCTTGCCGGAGCCGTGGAGGCCGACCATGAGGATGCAGGTGGGGCTGGAGCTGAGATTCAAGCCGGCGTTCTGCGAGCCGAGCAGCGTGACCAACTCATCGCTGATGAGTTTGATGATCTGCTGGCCGGGGTGGATGCTTTGGAGAACCTGCTGGCCGAGGGCCTTCTCCTTCACGCGCTCGATGAAGTCGCGCGCGACCTTGAAGTTCACGTCGGCGTCCAGCAGCGCCACGCGCACATCGCGGAGGGAATCGCTGACGTTGGAGTCGGAGATTTTGCCGAGGCCGCGGAGGTTGCGGAAGACGTTCTGGAGCTTGCCGGACAGCGATTCAAACATGGGCGTGGAATCTAGGAAGCGGCGGAAAAACTGCCAGCCCTTTCGCAGATCGCTGGCATGGCAATCCGGGCTTGCGCCCTCCGTGTGATTCCCTTAGCAATCCCGCCGCTCGCGCTGTTGTCGCGGGCTAACTACATATCACCACGCTTATGCCCGCTTTCCCCGACATCGCCAAAATCTCCTACGAAGGTCCGCAGTCCAAGAACCCGCTCGCCTTCAAACACTACGACGCCAAGGCCGTCCTCGAGGGCAAGACGATGGCCGAGCACCTCCGCTTCTCCGTCGTCTATTGGCACACCATGTGTGGTCAGGGCGCGGACATGTTCGGCGGCGGCACCGCCATCCGCCCGTGGGAAGCCGGCCTCTCCGGCCTCGACCTCGCCAAGGCCCGCGTCCCCGTCTTCTTCGAGATTTGCGAGAAGCTCGGCGCGCCCTACTACGCCTTCCACGACCGCGACGTCTCCCCGCACGGCGCGACCCTCAAGCAGTCGAACCAATGGCTCGACACCATCACCAAGCTCCTCAAGTCCCAGCAGAAGAAGACCGGCGTGAAGCTCCTCTGGGGCACCGCCCAGCTCTTCGCCCATCCTCGCTACGCGCACGGAGCCGCCACGAGCTGCGACGCCAACGCCTTCGCCTACGGAGCCGCGCAGGTGAAGAAAGCCCTCGAAGTCACC
>CAMBZO010000160.1 GCA_945872195.1 Akkermansia muciniphila
TGTCAAAAAACCATAAACCCCTTGATTCTATTGGTTATTTTGAAGATTGGAGGCGAAGGTCGGAATCGAACCGACGGATGGGGCTTTTGCAGAGCCCTGCCTTACCACTTGGCTACTCCGCCCTAGGAGCGCCGGGACTGTAGGGAAGCCCGCTGGAGACGCGCAAGCTTTGTTGGCGCTATTGACCTGCTCTCAAGGTGACTCAAATTAAGAGTTACCAGAATGGTCTTCATTGCGGACTCCGGGACGCTTCCTGCATGCGGAGAGAATTCCGCGGCCGGATCATTTTTTCTCCTGCTTTCTTAAAATCTCCGCGTGGACGCGGGCCACGTCGCCCATGTATCCGTTTTCGTTGGCACGCTCGGCGGCTTTGAAAATGTGGTCGCGCGCCTGCTTCGCATCGCCAATGGCCTCGTAGTAGATGCCGAGGTAGAGGTGCGCGTAGAAAAGCGGCTCGCCTGAACGGGTCTGGGCAGGGGCGGCTTTAGCGGCGGTGAGCACGTCCTCGGGCTTGGCCTTGCCGGCGAAGAGTTGATGGACTTGTGCCATCGGCACGCGCCCGTCGCCTTCGATGGGAATCAAACCTTTCCGCGCTGGCTCGACTCCGTCTGCGCGCGCGGCGCAGAGGAAGTGCCAGACGGCGTTCTCCACGTCGTTCGAGTTCACGGTCTGGTGGATTTCAAACTGCTCCTTGCCGTCCTTGAAGCGGCCCGCGTAGTAGAGCGAGATGCCGCGCTGCCAGTGCTGGGGCTTCTGGTCGGGGACGAGTTTAAGAAACTGGTCGAAGTCGGCGACGGACTCGGCGATTTTTCCGAGCTTGAAGTGCGCCTCTCCGCGCGCTTGCCAGGCGGACGAGGACTTTGGGTCGAGTTTGATGACCTCGGAGTAGTCGGCGACGGCCTTCGCGTGCTGGCGCTGGTTGACGTGGAGTTGCGCGCGAAGGAACCAGCTTTGCGGCTGCTTGGGGGCGGCCTCGGTGAGCTTGGTGGCGAGGGCGAGGGCAGCGGGGATGTCGCCCTTGCGATAGGCAGCGATGGCTTGCTGCGCGAGTTCGCTGGTGTCGGCTTCCTTCGGGCGGACGGGTTGGGCGGAGGCGTGGGCCACGGCGAGCAGTGTGGTGAGGGCGAGGGCGATGGATTTCATGGTAAAGAAAGGTCACCGAGCGGACGTGACGAACTTGAGCCGGCAGTAATCTTCGTAACGATGGAAGGACGGGAGCGTGAGCGGCGCGCAGCTCGTGAGGTCTGGCGCATCGAAGTTCTTGGAGTAGTCATAGCGGCACAGCGCGAAGCGCCACACGTCCCCGGTCTTCGGCCCGCCGCCGGAGCGAAGAAAGTCTTTCCACGGGATGCGCCCCTCGACGGACCAGCCTGTGTCGTTGTCCCGCCAGTTGTTCAAGGTCCCGCGCAGCAGCACGGCGGTCTTCAGCGCAAACTTACCGTCCTCGGTCGAGCTGAGAGCGCGCCGCAAGCCACCCGCGCCGCGCGAGGGCATGAAGCAGTGGAACTGCGCGTTGAGCGGGTTGATTTGGAATTCGTAGTAGGCGTTGCTCTGCTCACTCGGCTTGAAGAACAGCTCGAAGACGTCGTTGTCCCAAAGGTGGCCGTTGGTTTTGCGCTCGTCGGCGTAGAGGTCGGCGTCCTCCATCTCGGCGTGGAAGTAGAGGTATTCGTCGTCCCAGAGCAGGCGGGCCTTGGTCGCGGTCTTGCTGGGACGCTTGGCCCAGAATGCGCCGAATGACTTGATGACGACCGCTTGCTGCCAAGCGGGTTCGTCGGCCTTGCCATCGAGTTTAATGGGGCCCGTGGCACGGCGACATTCGTGGTCCGTGGGAATCTCGAAGGGCGCGGCGGCGGCACTGGCGGATGCAACAAAACCGAGCAACAGGCCGATGAGCAAAACGGGCTTCATCCGCAAACGATAGGAACCAATCGCCGGTGCGTAAATCTTGAACTTGCCCGGTGCTTCTGGCGGCCAAAACCCCGAATTGACTGACTCCTGCCCGTCGCTATGCTCCGCGTCTCTTTATGGCGAAGCTGACAGTCCGAGATCTGAATGTGCGTAACAAGCGCGTCTTCGTGCGCGTGGATTACAATGTCCCGATGGAGGAGCAAGCCGGGCAGATGGTCATCAACGACGCCACTCGCATCAAGGAAACTCTCCCCACGCTCGACCTGCTCATCGCCGGCGGGGCGCGCATTATCCTCGCCGCCCACCTCGGCCGGCCCAAGGGCAAGCGCGAGCCGTCCATGTCCCTGCGCCCCGTCGCAGCCAAGCTGGCGGACCTCATCAACCGGCCCGTCGCCTTCGTGGACGACTGCATCGGCGAGAAGGTCGAGAAGACCGTGGGCGCGCTGAAGGAAGGCGACATCCTCGTGCTGGAGAACACCCGCTACTACGATCAGGAAGAGGCGAACGACCCCGCGTTCGCCGAGCAGCTCGCCAAGGTCGCAGACATCTACGTGAACGACGCGTTCGGCGCGGCGCACCGGGCGCACGCGAGCACCGAAGGCGTGGCGCGCGTGGTCGCGGCGCGTGGTGGGCAGTGCGCTGCAGGCCTGCTCATGGAGCGCGAGCTGAAGTTCCTCGGCGACGAGTTGGAAGCCCCGGCGCGGCCCTTCGTCGTCATCCTCGGCGGCGCGAAAGTGTCGGACAAGATTCGCGTCATTGACCGCCTGCTGGAGAAGGCCGACACGATTCTCATCGGCGGCGCGATGGCCTACACCTTCAAGCTCGCAATGGGCTACGGCGTCGGCAAATCACTCGTCGAGCCGGACGCCACCCGCACCGCCGTCCGCGCGCTGGCCAAGGCCGCTGACCGGGGCGTGAAGTTTCTCCTCCCGACCGACAACGTCGTCGCCACGCCCGTGGACACCGGCAAGGTCAACAAGAAGGGCCGCGCCGTCTTCGAGTTCACCAACCCGCGCGTGAACGCCGACGCGGACATCGCCGACGCGGACGAGGGCTTCGACATCGGCCCGGCGACGGCTGCGCGTTACGCGTCGGTCGTGCGCGGCGCGAAGACCGTGCTGTGGAACGGCCCGATGGGGATGTTCGAGGACAAGCGATTTGCGGAAGGCACCAATGTTGTAGCACGCGCCGTAGTGGATGCCACGCAGCAGCACGGCGCGAAGACCATCATCGGCGGCGGTGACAGCGTGAAGGCGCTGAACCAGGCCGGCCTCGGTGACCAAGTGACGTTCATGAGCACCGGTGGCGGCGCGAGTCTCGAGTTCCTCGAAGGCAAGGAACTGCCGGGTGTGGCGGTGCTGACGAACAAGTAATTTCTCAACCCACTTCAACTCCTCTCAACGATGGACAAAGAACGCAAACTCATCATCGCCGGCAACTGGAAGATGAACAAAACCGTCGCCGAGGGCTTGGACCTCGTCGCCGCATTGAAGCGCGAGCTGACCAGCGTGAAGGAAGTGGACCTCGTCGTCTGCCCGCCCTTCACCGCGCTGGAGTCCATCTCCAAGGCCATCGAAGGCTCCAACCTCCGCCTCGGCGCGCAGAACATGAGCGAGCACAATTTCGGCGCGCACACCGGCGAGACGTGCGCCGGGATGCTCAAGGAGTTCCTCGTCCGCTACGTCATCCTCGGCCACTCCGAGCGCCGCCAGTATCAGTTGGAAGGCGATCCGCTCATCGCCAAGAAAGCCGCCGCCGCCCTCGCCGCGTCGCTCAAGCCCATCGTCTGCGTCGGCGAGAAACTCGAGGAGCGCGAGGCCGGCAAGACCGAGCAGGTTGTCGAGACGCAAGTGCGCGGCAGCCTCGCCGGGCTGACGAAGGAGCACATGGAGGAGACCATCCTCGCCTACGAACCCGTCTGGGCCATCGGCACCGGGAAGACCGCCACCACGCAGCAGGCGCAGGACGTTCACGCGTTCATCCGCCGCGTGCTCACGGAGATGTTTGACGAAGCCACGGCCCGGCGCGTCCGCATCCAATATGGCGGCAGCGTGAAGCCCGGCAACGCTCGCGAGCTGATGAGCCAGCCCGACGTGGACGGAGCCCTCGTGGGCGGCGCATCGCTGGCCGCGCGAGACTTTGCGGACATTGTGAAGAATTCGATTTGAGAGAACAAGTGAACCACTGGCCCGCACTAATAGGTGCGCCGTGCTTGTTTCATTAGTGCCAGTCAGTGCAGATTAGTGGTTAGTTGAATCGCGGTTTCCTGAAAGACAAGACTATGAGTTTCGTTGCCGGACTTTTGACCGCTGTCCTCGTGCTGGACAGCCTCTTCCTCATCCTCCTCATCCTCGTGCAGCTTCCGAAGAAGGAAGCCGGCGTCGGCCAGGCCTTCGGCGGTGGCGCCACCGACGCGCTCTTCGGCGCGGGCACCGGCAATGCGCTGACAAACATGACCAAGTATGCCGCCGGCATCTTCCTCACTCTGTGCCTCGTGCTTTACATCATGGGCGGCCAAGCTCGGAAGACTGGCAGCGGCGTGCGCGACGCACTTAAGAAAGAGCAGGCAGGCTCCGTGCTGCCGCCGAAAGCTCCCGCACCGGCCGCGCTCACGGCTCCGCCCGTGGCATTGCCGCCGAAATCTATTCTCAACACCGCACCTGTCGCCACGAACGCCCCGGCTGCCAAGACCGCTCCTGCCTCAGCTCCGACTTTGCTGACCGCGACCAACGCGGCTGCACCGAAGGCCAGCACGCCAGTCACGACTCCGCCCTCGACAACGCCTCCGGCAAAAAAATAACTTCGGCCTCATGCCGACCAAGCCAAACGCCCTGAGCCAACTGCTCCGGGCGTTTTGCTTTCCCCCTCCTGCTCCTCTGAGCGGCGGCGGAAAGCGCAGGAGTTTCGCGCTCCGCGCCTTTTGCCTTTTACCTTTTGCCTTTTGCCTTCTCCTCTTGGGCTGCACCCGCTCCGACCCGCCCGCCGACCTCGTCCTCATCAACGGCGCGGAGCCCGACTCCCTCGACCCCGCCATCATCTCCACGCAAACGGAGATGCGCATCGTGAAGGCGCTCTTCGAGGGTCTCACGCGACTGGAAGGCAAGAACGCCACTGCCGAACCCGCGCTCGCGCAGCGCTGGGACATGTCACCCAATGGCGCGGTTTACACCTTTCACCTCCGCACGAACGCCGTCTGGTCCACCGGCCAGCCCATCACGGCGGAAGATGTCGTCTGGTCCTGGCGGCGCGCGCTCGACCCCGTGACCGGGGCGGAATACGCCAGCCAGCTTTTCTTCATCAAGGGCGCGGAGGATTACTCCACGGGCAAGACCAACGCCGCCACCGGCAAGCCCTTCACGCCCGATGACATCGCCGTGCGCGCACTCGACCCGCACACGCTGCGCGTCGAGTTGATTGGCCCGACCGCCTTCTTCCTCGACCTCTGCGCGTTTCCGACGCTCGCGGTCGTGCCGCGATTCTGGATTGAAAAGCACGGCGACCGCTGGCTCCTCTCGCAGCCCGTGCCGTGCAACGGCACTTACACCATCGAGTTCTGGCGGCTCAACGACCGCGTTCGACTCCGGCGCAATTCTCGCCACTGGGACGCCGCGAACATCTGCAGCGAACTCGTGGACTTCCTCCCCATCAAGTCCTCGACCACCGCGCTCAACCTCTACGAGACCGGCGCGGCGGACGTCATCTGGGACAAGAACCTTGTGCCCAACGAACTCATGGACGTGCTGGGCAAGCGTCCCGACTGCCACAAGTTCGACTACCTCGGCACCTACTTCTTCCGCTTCAACGTGAAGCGCAAGCCCTTCACTGACGTGCGCGTGCGCAAGGCCTTCGCCCTCGCCGTGGACCGGCAGAAGCTCGTCCACAAAATCACCCGCAGCGGCGAGACGCCGACCTCGCACTTCACGCCGAAAGGCATGGGCGTCTATGAGCCGCCCGACGGCTGGGGCTACGACCCCGAGCAGGCGCGCAAGCTTCTCGCCGAGGCCGGTTTCCCCGGTGGCAAGGACTTCCCGCCGTTCCATTACCTCTTCAAGACCGACAAGCTCGACGAGCAGGTGGGCGTGGAGTTGCAGGAGATTTGGCGCAAGGAACTCGGCGTGAAGATGGAGCTGCGTGCGATGGAGCCGAAGGTTTATTACAGTGCTCAGAGCGCGCTGGACTACGACTTGAGCCGCAGCAGTTGGATCGGCGACTACAACGACCCGAACACGTTCCTCGACATGTTCATGACTGGTAGCGGCAACAACCGCACCGGCTGGTCGAACCCGACCTACGACAACCTCATCCGCACCGCCAACCTCCAGACCGACCCGAAGCAACGCGCCGCGCTCCTCCGCCAGGCCGAGACGCTGCTCATCCGCGACGACCTCCCCATCGTGCCGCTGTGGTTCTACGCCGGCGTGAACTTCTTCGACCCGAAACGCATCGAAGGCATCCACGCGAACCTGCTCGATGAACA
>CAMBZO010000161.1 GCA_945872195.1 Akkermansia muciniphila
GAGCTGAATGCTCGCTCTCAGCCCGCAGTCTCCTAACCGTGTTCGTCGCCACTCTGCCCCTGCGTTTGTCTGTCACCTTCGTTGCCGGGACCTTGCTGGCCACCACTTCCCTCGCCGCCGCCCCCAAGTCCGCCGCGTCTGCCTCGCTGACGTTCGAGAAGGACATCCGACCCATCCTCAAAGCCAATTGCTTCACCTGCCACGGCGAAGGAGAAAAGCTCAAGGGCGGCCTCGACGCGCGCCTCCGCCACTTGCTCGCGAAGGGCGGCGAGCACGGCGCAGCCATCATCCCGGGCAAGCCGGAAAAGAGTCCACTCTTCACGTTGGTCCGCGATGGCGAAATGCCCAAGTCGGAGAAGAAACTTTCCAAGGAGCAGGTCGAAGTCATCCGCCAGTGGATTGCCGGTGGCGCGAAGGTCGCGCGCACGGAGCCAGCCAAGCCCGGCGCGGCAGATGAGTTCACGCCGGAGGAGCGAGCGCACTGGGCCTTTCAAGCGGTGAAGCGGCCATCCGTCCCTGAGATTCGAAATTCGCAATTCCCCATTCGCAATTCCATCGACGCCTTCCTGCTCCAGAAGCTCGTCGCGCAGAAGCTCACGTTCAGCCCGCCCGCCGACCGCGCCACGCTTATCCGCCGCGCGAGCTTCGACCTGCTGGGCCTGCCGCCGTCGCCCGCCGAGGTGGAGGTGTTCGAGAAAGACACTTCACCCGATGCCTACGAGAAGCTACTGGACCGCCTGCTCGCCTCGCCGCACTACGGCGAGCGTTGGGGCCGGCACTGGCTGGACATCGCGGGCTACGCGGACTCGGACGGCTACACGGATGCGGACACCGTCCGGCTGTGGGCGTGGCAATATCGCGACTACGTCATCCGCTCGCTCAACGCGGACAAGCCGTTCAACCAGTTCATCGTTGAGCAACTCGCGGGCGACGAGCTCGTCAAGCCGCCGCACAAGAACCTTGCTCCCGCGGACGTGGACAAACTCGCGGCCACCGGCTTCCTCCGCATGGCTCCCGACGGCACGGCGAACGCGGGCGTCGAGCCGAAGGTCGCGCGCAACGCGGTCGTCGCCGACACCATCAAGGTTGTCTCCAGCTCGTTGCTCGGCGTGACGGTCGGCTGCGCGCAGTGTCACAACCACAAGCACGACCCGATTCCGCAGGCGGATTACTACCGGCTGCGCGCCGTTTTCGAGCCGGGCTTCGACTTGCGCACCTGGCGCACGCCCAACGCGCGGCTCGTCTCGCTGCTCTCGGACGAGGACCGCGCGAAGGCCGCCGAGGTGGAGAAGGACGCGAAGGCAATCGAGACCGCACGGCTGACGAAGCAAGAGGAGTTCATCAACGAGGTGCTGGAGAAGGAGTTGCTCAAGCGGCCCGAGGAGTTGCGCGCTCCGCTCCGCGAAGCTTACAAGACCGTCGTCGCCAAGCGCACCGCCACCCAAGTGAAGCTGCTCAAGGAACACCCGACCGTGATGCAACTCAGCCCCGGCTCGCTGTATCTCTATGAGCAGAAGAAGGCCGACGAGCTGAAGAAGCAGACCGACGAGGCGGCGAAGATTCGCGAGCGGAAGCCGGCGGAGCAGTTCATCCCCGTCTTCAGCGAAGTCGCGGTGAAGGACGCGAAGACCGAGCTGGCTCCGACATTCCTCTTCCATCGCGGCGACCCCGACCAGCCCAAGCAGCAGCTCAAGCCGGGCGACCTTACCATCCTCGCGTCCCTGCGGCCCGTGGACGTTCCGGAGAAGGACGCCGCGCTGACGACAAGCGGCCGCCGCCTCGCCTACGCGCGCGCGCTCACGGACGGCACGCACCCGCTCACGTCGCGCGTGCTGGTGAACCGCGTTTGGATGCACCACTTCGGCCGCGGCATCGTGGCATCGCCGTCGGACTTCGGCACGCTGGGCGAGCGGCCGACTCATCCCGAGCTGCTCGACTGGCTGGCGAGCGTGTTCGTCACGCAGGGGTGGAGTTTGAAGAAGCTGCACCGACTGGTGATGACGAGCGCGGCTTACCGTCAGGCTTCGCAAATTCCGAATTCCGAATTCCGAATCCCGAATTCTAAAGACCCCGACAACAAACTTCTCTCCCGCTTCCCCCTCCGCCGCCTCGACGCCGAGCAGTTCCGCGACGCGCTGCTCGCCGTGAGCGGCAAACTCAACCTGAAGGCCGGCGGCACGCCCGTGCCCATTATGACCGACGAGACGGGCCAAGTCGTCGTGGGCGTGAACACCGACGACACGGCGGGCCGGCCCAGCGGGAAGTTCGTGGGGCTGAACGGCGAGGAGTTCCGCCGCAGCCTTTACGTGCAGATGCGCCGCAGCAAGCCGCTCGGGCTGATGGAGACGTTCGACGCGCCGCGCATGGAGCCGAACTGCGAGCTGCGCAACGCTTCCACCGTCGCCCCGCAGTCGCTGATGCTGATGAACGGCGAGTTCGCGCTCGCGCAGGCCAAGTTCTTCGCCGAGCGCGTGGCGAAGGAAGCTGGCGACTCGACCGACGAATCCAAGGTGTCGCGCGCGTGGCAGCTCGCTTTCAGCCGCCGCCCGAACAGCACGGAGATGGCCGACACTCTCGCATTCCTCGGCAAGCAACGCGCCCACTTCACCGCGAACGCGCCGAAGTCCGCACCGACTGGCAAGGGTAAGGAGCCGCTGCCCGCCAACGCCGAGGAGCACGCGCTCACGGGACTTTGTCAGGCATTACTGACGGCGAATCGGTTTCTCTACGTGGAGTGAGGGAGGACATCTGGGCACTTGACGTTTCACAGGGCTGCGAGGATTTTCTTTATAGTGCCTATAAAGACCACGCTGCAATCCAAGCCAAACGCCCGGACAGGGTTTACCCTCATCGAACTGCTGGTGGTCATCGCCATCATCGCGATCCTAGCTGGGATGCTCCTGCCAGCTCTGTCCAAAGCCAAGGGCAAGGCGCACACGATCAAGTGCGTCGGGAATCAGCGGCAGATCGGAATGGCGACGAAGCTCTACGCCGGCGACAATGACGACAAGTATCCCCACGGGCAGGACATCAACGGCCCTAGCGGTGTTGGCGGCGTGGCCACTGCCAACGCTGTGGATGCTTGGAACAACGTTCTGTTACCATACCTCGGGATTAAGGGCACCCCGACCTCGGTTCCCACCTACGATTGTCCGGCACCAGTGGACCGCTCCACGGTCCAAGCTGGCGTTCAATACGCACAGACTTACCGGGCCAATGAACACGTTTACCGTTTCGCCACGGGCACCCGTTATCCGTCCCCCCTGAGAGAGTCTGGGATTCGGTCACCCGCCTCCATTCTAATCATGGTGGAGAAGAATCGGAACAACATGCAGTATCAATATCAGCAGAACAATCTCGATGCCAACCGGCTCGATTGGAACAGTTTCGATGCCAGTGGCCTGCCATCCTACAACGGGATGACGAAGCATCAGGGCGGGACGACTTCCTTTGCAGCAGATGGCCACGCCGAGCATTTGCGACTCCCACCGCACTTCGGCCCAATACCGGCAGACATGCAGGACATGGGCGACTGTCGTGGCAATCCCACAGGCGGCGTCCAACCCAACAACTTCGTCTCCACTCGTGCGAAGCTCTGGATGCGCGAAGACACCACTTGGCCTGGCTTCTGACCGCGCGACGCGGCTCAAGCCACTTTCTGCCAAGACTGCTCCGATGGCGAAGGGCAAGGAACCGCCGCCGACAAACGCGGAGGAGCACGCGCTCACCGGCCTGTGCCAGGCTTGGTTGACGGCTAACCGTTTCCTTTACGTCGAGTAGCACCCCGACTTCACTGGTTCGCCAGCGAGACGGTCACGGCTTTCCGGTCGATGACGTATTGTTTGCCCGGTGGCGGTGGCGGGAGGTTGGGCAATAGCCTCATGTCCACGAGCACTTTCAGGTCTTTGGGGAAATCCGAGTTGTTCTGCATGTAGGACTGCAAGGCTTGGCTGATTTGCTGGACGGAGGCAGGTGTGGAAGCAGCGACGGAGTCAACGATGGGTGTCGATGCGGGGGCAGGCTCGGGACGTTTCCGGCAAGCAGGACTAACGACCAGCGTGGCGAAGGCCAGCGTGAATAACAGTAACCTCATGGCACGCTCCTTACTCTCGGTCCCACTGCGCACGCGAGTCGCCCTTCGGATACTGCAAACCAACTTGCGACGCCTTGCCTATTTCCGCATGACCATCCGCGAAGCCAATATTGCACTTGAGATTGTGCCGGTTGACCGGTCGTTGAGGAAGGATGTTGTAGTCACCCGCGGTAGGAGTGCGCATGGTGATGCAGACCCAAGGGCGTCCGAGCGTGGATTGGGCTGGGATCCACTTGTCAGGATCCGGTTCGAGCGGGTTGGTGATCTCCTGTCCGTCGACCAGGATGACGGTGGCGGAGGGTTTGGCGACCATGTTTTCACGAACTTTCGCCGACGTGTCTAGCCAGACTCCAATATCGGGTTGGTTCATGGCGATGGCGAGCCGGTTGCTGAAGAAGGTCACGCTAGGACACTCGAAGGACTTGAAGTCCTGAATGTATTTCATGTTCCGCATGATGTCCGGCCACCATGTCGCGGTAGCATGGAAAAGCAGGTTTCTTGGATCGGTGCCACTGCGGCCGAACTGCATGAAGACACCGTCGTTGTCGTCAGCGTAGACTTTCAGCGCGAGCGTCACCTGTCTCATGTTGCTCGTGCAGAGCGTGCCGCGACTCTTTTCCTTGGCCTTGGAAAGTGCCGGCAAAAGCATCCCCGCCAGAATCGCGATGATGGCGATGACGACGAGCAGTTCAATGAGGGTGAAGGCACTGACCGGTGCCCTGCGGGTGAGGGTTGGCTGGCTCATAGGGTTGTTGAAGTGAAGCAAAGCTCCCCCTGTCACACTTCGGACGCAACTTCATTTTCCCCCTCCACACCGCCAACAAATCGTGAAGGAGGCGTCCGGCAGGCCAGTCGGATTCCTCGCTCTCACGATGAAAAGCACCGCCTGCAACTCCCGCCGCCACTTCGTGGCGCAGTCCGGCTTTGGCCTCGGCTCCGTCGCGCTCGCGTGCCTCCTGAAGCAGGACAATCTGCTCGCCAGCCCGCCCAAGCCCGACCTCGACCCGAAGAGCTTCGACCTGCTGCCCAAGCGCCCGCACTTCGAGCCGCGTGCGAAGGCGATGATTTCCATGTTCATGCAGGGCGGGCCGAGCCACATGGATTTGTTCGACCCCAAGCCCGCGCTCGACAAGCTGGACGGCCAGAAGTTCCCCGGCGAAATCAAGTTCGACAACGCCGCGCAGGCCAGCCCCAAAGTGCTCGCCAGCCCGTGGAAGTTCCAGAAGCACGGCCAGTGCGGCATGGATGTCAGCGAGCTGCTCCCGCACTTCGCGGGCATCGTGGACGACGTGTGCCTGCTGCGCGGGATGCACACGGGCGTGAACAACCACGGCCAGTCCATCTACGCGCTGCAAAACGGCCGCGTGCTCGGCGGTCGCCCCACGCTCGGGAGCTGGCTCACCTACGCGCTCGGTTCGGAGACGAGCAATCTGCCCGCGTTCGTGGCGCTCACGGACCCGCGCGGCCTGCCCGTGTTGGGCGTGGCGAACTGGGAGAACGGCTGGCTGCCCTCGCTCTTCCAAGGCACCGCCGTCCGCTCGAAGGAGCCGCGCATCCCGAACCTCGACCCGCCGCCGCACCTGCGCGGCCCGGCGCAGGAGAACTACCTTTCGTTCCTCGACAAGCTGAACCGCGACCATCTCCGCGAGCATCCGGGCGAGACGGATTTGCAGGCGCGCATCGCCAGCTACGAGCTGGCCGCGAAGATGCAGACCGCCGCGAAGGAGGCCATGGACATCACTGGCGAGAGCGCGGCGACGAAGCGGCTCTACGGCATTGATGTGCCGGCCACGGCGGAGTTCGGCACACGCTGCCTCATCGCGCGGCGGCTCGTGGAGCGCGGCGTGCGCTTCGTGCAGCTCTACACGGGGAACCAGACTTGGGACCACCACGGCAGCATCCGCACCGGTCTGCCGGCGGCGTGCAAATACGTGGACAAAGGCTCCGCTGGCCTCGTCACCGACCTCAAGGCGCGCGGGTTGCTCGACTCCACGGTCGTCCACTGGGGCGGCGAGATGGGGCGCTTGCCGACGATTCAAAACGACGTGGGGCCGGCGAAGGTGGGCCGCGATCACAACACCTACGGCTTCTCAATGTGGGTGGCTGGCGGCGGCTTCAAGCAGGGCTTCACCTACGGCGAGACCGACGAGTTCGGCCATCACGCGGTGAAGGACATCGTGAACCACTACGACTACCACGCCACGCTCCTGCACCTCTTCGGCCTCGACTACCAGCAAGTCGTCTTCAAGCGCAACGGGACGGAGATGTCCCTCGTGGACGGGCAGAACGCGCGG
>CAMBZO010000162.1 GCA_945872195.1 Akkermansia muciniphila
CCACGCCTTCATCGCCAAAAGTGTCTATCAGTTTCCAAACACCACCGCGCTGCTGGACGCGCTCCAGGCCCGTCCTCTCTTGCGGTCCCTCTGCGGCTGGGACAGTGCCGGGGAGGTGCCCAGCGAAGCCACCTTCAGCCGCGCTTTCACCGCCTTTGCCAACGACCAAGTGCCCCAACAAATCCACGAACACCTCGTCAAGACGCACGCCGGCCCCAAGCTCGTGGGCCACGTCAGTCGCGACGCCACGGCCATCGAGGCACCGGAAAGGCCCGCGCCCAAGCCCGCCTGCGCAATCCCGGCCCCGCCCCGCAAACGCGGCCGCCCCAAGCGCGGCGAGGTGCTTGCCCCCGCCCCTCCCAAACGCCTGGAACTCCAGCCCACGCGCACGCTGGCGGAGAATCTGGCGGACCTGCCCACCCGCTGCGACGTGGGTTGCAAGCGCAACAGCAAAGGCCATCAGGAAAGCTGGATTGGCTACAAGCTGCACCTAGACACCGTGGACGGGGACTTCCCCGTGAGCGCGGTGCTGACCAGTGCCAGCGTGCATGATTCGCAGGTGGCTATCCCGCTGGCGCAGTTGAGCGCGCAGCGCGTGACCTCCCTCTACGACCTGATGGACAGCGCGTATGACGCGCCGCAGATCCACGCGTTCAGCCGGAGTCTGGGCCATGTGCCCATCATCGATCCGCACCCGCGCGG
Organism: Akkermansia muciniphila; assembly: GCA_945872195.1. Classification (GTDB taxonomy): domain Bacteria; phylum Verrucomicrobiota; class Verrucomicrobiia; order Limisphaerales; family SXTU01; genus SXTU01. The sequence goes on from CAMBZO010000162.1 coordinate 703, forward strand.
CGGGGACAAGCTGCCACTGGCCCCGGCGCAGGCGGCGCGGTTCAAGGAACGCAGCGCGGCGGAGCGGGTCAACAGCCTCTTGAAGGAGCGTTACGGCGGGCGCTGGGTGCGGGGGCGCGGGGCGGCCAAGGTGATGTGCCATCTGATGTTCGGGCTGGTGGCTTTGACGGCCAGAGCCTTGTTTGCGCGGCTGTGTTGAAGGACGTCAAGCCCACCGCCAGCGGTTGGCGGCCCTGAAACCCGCGCTGAAATCCGGCGCGCTTGGTGGCGCGCGGGGCAGCGGGACCAAAAACGAGTCGGCGGAGTCTGAAGGCGAAACTTTCAGGGCTTTCCAACCGAACCATGCCCTCCGGGGCATTCAAGCTCGGAGGTTTTGCAAGAGCCTCCATACACCTTCCCAATCAGCACGCCCCCGTCTTGATGCCCAACCCAACGGGCAATCGTCATGTAGTCAATCCCGCTCATGACGCAGAACGAAACGAAATGATGGCGCAAATCGTGAAACGTGATGTGCGCCAAACCGGATGCCTTGCGCGCCAGAATCAAACTTTCACGGAAAGTCTTTGATGCCTTGTCTTGGTCCCCGCGCTGGGGAGAAGGAAACAGCCAGTCCGAATCAGGCGCGCGACGCGTTGCCATTGCTTTCAAGTGGCGCTCAAGGTCAGCGTTCAAATCCACGGTGCGCGCCTTGTGGTTCTTGGCCTGTCCATCAGAGCCAACGGTTAGCTGGCGACGTTCCCAATCAACGTCCGACCACTTGAGGCGCAATGTCTCCGACGCCCGCGCGCCACAGAACCCCATGAGGCCAACGTAATCGGCGAACTGCTGGGCATTCTTCAAGGGCCTTCCGGTTTCGCCCTCCTTGGCGAGACGACCATTGAAAAAAACGGAGCAAATGCGGCCTTGCAGAGCTTTTCGATTTCGACAGCCTTCACGAGTGCGCGTTTCTTGGGTGTCCACTTGAGCGGGCGCAAGTTTTCGGTGGGCAAGCGCTTGAGCCAGCCGTCCTCAATTCCGTGCTTGAGCACGTTCCTCAAAATCGAGACGGAAAGGTTAACAGTTCGTCCACACCACCCCGTCACCTGATGCTTGGCGATGAAAGCGTTGATCATTGCTCGGTTAATCCGGTCGAGGCGCGTTTCTCCCAAGTGCTCTACCCAGCGCTTCAAGTAGCCCCGTTCCGTTTTAACGGTGAGGGGCCGCTTGGCGTCCTTGGCCTTCTCGAAATGTGCCAAGTAGGCTTCCACGTATTCGTTAAACTTCGGCGTGCGCCTCAACACCGGCAGATCGTTGCCCTTGCGTTGAACTTGCAACTCGCGCGTCGCCTCGACTGCCTGCGGCACCGTGGTTGCCTTATCCAGCGGCACCCGGCGCACGCTCTTGTCGCCCGTGGCGGCGTCCTCCACAGTCAGGCGCGCGTAGTAGCGCCCATTGCGAACCCAAAGGCCACGGACTGGCTGCTTGCGTCCGTCGAGCACCTTGAAGAAGCGATAGGCGGCCCCTTCTGCTTGCCAAGGGTCTCGTTCTGGGCACGATCTGGCTCGGCTGTCGTGCGTTGCTGTGCTTTGGCTTTCACGGGCTAACAGTGGCACAAAAAGTGGCACAATGCACACTCTGGAATGTTAACGTCCGTCTAAACTGTTGGTAGGCAACAACGAGCCAGAGGCGGCTTAGACAGAAGCAGCAGACTTAGGATCCAGTGGAGAAATCCTTGCAGGTTCAAGTCCTGTCGTGCCCACCAAATCCTGTGCGCCGGGACCCTGCCGTGGCGACAGCGCCGGTTTGAATCCTTTCCCAAAGGCTGCTAAGAGTCGTGCATGACTTTGACACTTTCACCGGAAGAAACCCGCATCTTGGGCTGCCTCATCGAGAAGGAGCGCACCACGCCCGATCAGTATCCGCTCTCCCTCAACAGCGTGACGACGGCCTGCAACCAGTCCACGAATCGCGACCCGGTGACTCACTACGGGGACAATGTCGTGGCTCTGGGTTTGGATGATTTGCGCGGGAAGAAACTCGTGACGCAGCTCTGGGGCGCTGGTTCACGCGTGCAGAAATTCCGGCACAACCTCCTCGACGCCTACGAGCTAAACCCTCGTGAAGTCGCGCTGCTGTGTGTCCTGCTGCTGCGCGGACCGCAGATGCTCGGCGAGCTGCGCATCCGCACGGAACGGCTGCACGCCTTCGCCAGCGTCGGCGAGGTCGAGGAATGTCTGCGCGGACTGTCTGAAGGTGCGGAGCCGCTCGTGCGCGAGCTTCCAGCACGTCCCGGCCAGAAGGAAAACCGTTTCGTGCAACTGCTCTCCGGCGAGCCTGGGCTCGATGAGCCCCCCGCCGCCGAAATCCGTCCGGCAGTCGCGTCCGGTCCGACACGGGTCGAAACTCTCGAAGCCGAAGTCGCCACGCTCAAATCTGAAGTCGCCGCACTGCGCGAGGAGTTCGCGCGTTTCCGCAAGCAGTTCGAGTAACGGGCGGGTGAGCTGGTGGGAAAGAGGGCAGTTGAGAAAGTGAGAACGGCGGTGGATTTTCCACTTTTCTACCCGCTCACCCGCTCGCTTTCTCCCTCCTCCCCGTTGACAACCCCCCGGCCAACACGGACAACTCCCGCGCATGACAAAAGTCGCCATAGTCGGAGCCTCCGGTTACTCGGGTGAGGAACTCGTCCGCCTGCTCCTCTCGCACCCGCACGCGGAGCTGGTCGCCGTCACCTCGCGCCAGCAAGCCGGGCAGACTGTCGCGCAGGTGTTCCCGAAGTTCGCCAGCCACCCGCGCGCGCGCGCGCTGCGCTTCGTGGAGCCGAATGCCGGGCTGCTCGCCAAGCAGGCCGAAGTCGTCTTCCTCGCACTGCCACACGGGGTGGCGGCGGAGTTCGCAGTGCCGCTGCTCCACGGCGGCGCCCGCGTCATTGACCTCAGCGCGGACTTCCGGCTCAAAAGCGCGGCTCTCTACAAAGAGTTTTACGCGCACGACCATCCCGCGCCCGAGTTGCTCTGTGACTCTGTGTATGGCCTGCCGGAAGTGCATCGCGCCGCCATCCGGGGCGCGACCCTCGTCGCCTCACCCGGCTGCTATCCCACGAGCGTCCTGCTCCCGACGCTGCCGCTGCTGCGCGCCGGCCTCATCAAGCCGCAGGGCATCATCGCCGACTCCATGAGCGGCGTCAGTGGCGCGGGCCGCAAGGCTGAGCTCGACTACCTCTTCGTCGAGTGCAACGAGAGCGTGCGCCCCTACGGCGTGCCGAAACACCGGCACTTGTCGGAGATTGAGGAACAGCTCGCGCTCGCGGCGGGTGTGCCGGTGACGATTCAATTCACACCGCACCTGATTCCGGTGAACCGCGGCATCCTCACGACGCTTTACCTCGCGCCGGCGAAACACTTCTCCACTGCCGAAGAAGCCGCCGCGCTCGGCGCGCAAATCACCGCGTGCTACGAGGCCGCGTATGCGAGCGAGCCGTTTGTCCGCGTGCTCGAAGGCAAGGCGCTCCCGGACACGAAAAACGTCGTGGGCACCAACGTCCTCGAGCTCGCTTGGCGGCTCGACACGCGCACAGGCCGACTGCTCGTGATGAGCGCCGAGGACAACATCGTGAAAGGCGCGAGCGGCCAGGCCGTGCAGAGCTTCAACGTCATGTGCGGCTACCCGGAGACGGCAGGGCTGCTCTGATTATGGCCTTCTACCTCCGCATTTCGGAACTGGTGGAAGGCCCGCTCACGAGAGGTGAGGTTCAGTCGCGACTGGAGCGGAAGCTGATCACGACGCAAACGCCAGCGTGGCAGATTGGTTGGCCGGCATGGCAGACCGTGGCGGAGGTCTTGCAGCCCCAACCCACGTCCGTTGTCCCACAGACCGGCGCAGCCACTCCTCCTCCGCCCGCCGCCGATGACACCGGGCCCAAGCCGCCGCCATATCACCGCACGCTGCTGCTGGCCGCAGCGCTGTTCGGCTTCGATGGCTTGATCGGCGGGCAAGGCTTCTTGTCGCTGCTCGTGCTCTACGTCGGCATGCCGGTGCTCGCAATTCGCGTGCTGCTGGCTCGCAAGGATTCGGACCTGTGCCGACGGCGGCTCGCTTCAGTCGGCATCTACCTCGCCGCCGCACTCGCCGCGCTTGCCTTGGTCAGGTTTGACCAGGCCGGAGCACGCGTCCGGGCGGAACAGGTGATCGCTGCGTGCGAGAAGTTCAAGCAGACTGAAGGGGATTACCCGAAGGCGCTGGTGGAATTGACGCCGAAATTTCTGCCGGCCATTCCACCCGCGCGCGAATTTGGCATGACGACGAAAAAGTTCACCTACCTCATCGCTGGCCCGAACGAGTTCGTGAAGGGAACGAACGTCCATGTGTTGATCTACACGACCATCCCGCCCATCGGGCGGGCCTACTATGTGTTCGAGGAGAAGCGGTGGGGATTCTATGATTGAACCAGCGCCACTGCATCCGCGCGACCGAAGTCCCACGCCACATCAGCAGCGTTGCCCCGCCGGGTGTTTTCTTTGCCTTTGAGCCTTGAGTGCTTTCCTCGCCTCCGGCAGTTCGCCACCTTGTAAGCAGCGGCCCGCCCGCGCATCCTCCCCCGAGTTCGTTGCCTCCACGCGCTCCTGCCGATATGGTGCCTCACACGATGCGGTTCAAATCAGAAATCAAGTTTGCCCTCCTCGCCGTGCTGGCGCTTGCGGGCTACACGCTGCTGGCCTGGCAACTCGGCTGGCACGACCGAGATTTCACGCACGCGCAGCACGGCAAGAAAGTAGCCGCGGTCGTGTTCACCGTGTTTATCTGGCTGGCTATCCGGGAACGGCGCGAACGACAGCAGTCTGGGTTTATCGAATTTGAGGAAGGCTTTCAGACCGGCATGGTCGTAAGCGCCATCACCGCCTTTGCGAACGGCGTGTTCATCGCCTTCTACTCCCACTTCATCAACCCCGGGTGGCTCCAGCGCGCGTGGGAGTGGCGGAAGGCCGGCGTGCTTGCCGGTCTCACCGAGCGTGAACTGGGACGCCCCGAGGCGAGCGCGACCGTCTCGCAGATGCTGGTGTTCGACCTCCTGCTCGACCCCATCGGCAAGGTCCTGATGGGAATGATCCTCACAACGGCCATCGCAGCGGTCCTGCGACGGAAGCGCGTGTAGCGCGGGGAAGCAGTCAGTGACCAGTGGCGCAAACGCCCTCGGCAGATGACTGAACACTGGATACTGAACACTTTCCCCACCTCACTTCGACGCCTTCAGGAACGCCAGCAAGTCCGCCAACTCCTGCCGCGTCAGCGCCTGCTCCAAGCCGTCGGGCATGAGCGAAACCTTGCCGGGGCGCATCTCGACCACGTCCGCGCGGGCGATGCGCGCTTCGGTCTCGGGGCCATTCGCCAACACGACTTCATCCGGCGCGTCCTTGCGCACGATGCCGGTGAGGTCTTCACCATCTTTGACCGCGACCGTGAACGGCTCGTAGCTCCGCACGAAGCTCGCGCTCGGATAAATGATGCTCTCCAGCAAATCCATCTCCGTCCGCACCTGCCCGATGCGCGTGAGGTCCGGCCCCAACTTGCCGCCGAGGTAGCCGATGGCGTGGCACGTCGCGCACGCGGATTTCTGGCTCTTGAACAGCGCGTGCCCGCGCCGCACGTCGCCGTCCTTGAGCGTGGGCAGCAGCGCCTCCAAGTGCGCGCGTTGCTTGCC
>CAMBZO010000163.1 GCA_945872195.1 Akkermansia muciniphila
GAGGGCTCCAACGATCTCGACAACCTCCACGGCAACTGGCCGCTGGCCAACCGCGAGATGGAAGCCGCACTGAAGTTTGCCAAGATCGAATCCCAGCTCGTCATGGGCGACGGCGGCCACGGCGGCAAGCACGGAGGCGCCATCCTGCCGGACACGATGCGCTGGATCTGGCGCGGCCACGAGAAGTAAACCCAGCAGAAGCTCGGCTCCACCACGCACCGAAAGAGCGCAAGATCACGCGCGGGAGCGCGAAAGCCACTGCGTGGCAGGAAGCTAGGCTGCGCCCCCGCCCGCCGGCCGCTCACTCCACGGGTCACCCGAAATGTTTCTTGCGAGGAAGTGCCCACGATTTACAGTGCCCGCTAGATCATGAAGACAACTCAGCCAAACCGCCCGGCACACCGCAGCGGTTTCACCCTCATCGAACTCCTCGTCGTCATCGCCATCATCGCCATTCTGGCGGGGATGCTCTTGCCGGCCTTGAGCAAGGCCAAGATGAAGGCACAGGCCACCAATTGTCTGAACAACCTCAAACAACTGGGCTTGGCTTGGAACATCTACGCCACCGAGTTCGATGACCGACTCGTGCTCGGGCATTATCAGCAACTCAATGCAGCGGGCACAGCCACCGTGGCAAACAGCATCAACATGAGCGCCTGGTGCAATGGCGACCAGAAGGACGCGGGCGCCAATCCCTACACCCCGTATCTCCCGGGTCTGAGTTCAACAAACGAGCAGGCCATTAAGGACGGCCAGCTCTTCCGATATGTTGGCGCAGCCAAAAGCTACAAGGACCCCGCCGACAGGCGGATGACCAACGGGGTGAACAAGAACCGCAGCTACTCGATGAACAGCTGGGTTTCCGAGCTGAAGGTCGGGGGAGCAGGTTCCTCTGCCCCGTTCCTCGCCAACGCCAACTACCCCCTTTTCCGCAGGCTCGGCGACTTTACCACCACCAGCGCCACTGACGTGTGGGTGATGATTGACGAGCACGAAGCGGGTCTCAACGACTCGTGGTTCGCGGTGGACCTGAGCGGCAGTCGCACCTGGCTGGACCTGCCCACCGCCCGGCATGGCGGTGCCTACGCCCTGAATTTCGCCGACGGACACTCGGAAATATTCAAGCTCCAGCAAGTTGGAATGTTCTCCGGCGCGGCCCCCACCATTCCGCTCAACGTTGCACAAGCCGCACAGCCAGCAAACAACGACTGGCTCAAGCTCCGCAATGTGTCGGGGGGCAAATAAAAATTTTGATTCAGTTCTGAACTTACGCATATGACCACTTCGTCATCCCGCCGCGCCCGCAGCGGTTTCACCCTCATCGAACTACTCGTCGTCATCGCCATCATCGCCATTCTGGCGGGGATGCTCTTGCCGGCATTGGGGAAAGCCAAATCAAAGGCACATGATATTGCCTGCAAGAATAATTTAAAGACCTTGGCGCTTGCTTCGATGCTCTACGGACAGGACTACGATGATTTGACCCCCATCACTTATGGCACTACGGCAGTAGTCGGTCCGGAAGGGATTTGGTATCGAAGCTTGGGCACTTACGTTGGGAAGGTGGGAGCCACAGGCCGGGCGGGTAAGGTCTTCGAATGCCCGGGTTTCAAGCCCATCGCGTCGCAAAACACTCCCGGCTGGCTTGCCGGCATTGGAATTTGCTATGCACAAAACCGCTATTTGACGCAGGAGCCGGGCACCAAGGTGCGCTTCGCACAGGTTGATGACCCGACGGAGACTCAGATCCATGCGGACACCGACGGATACAACGCGGTCAACTACCAGGACAACCTCGCTACTTTTCCCGTTGGGGTGAACACGACCCTCTATCGGCATGGAGGCGGGACGGAGACCAGCGGCATGGGTAACCAATATACCCGCCCAATTCCAGCGGGCATGGGGCTGCCCGTTGGCCCCACCGCGGGCACCGCCAACCTGAACTGGGTAGACGGCCATGTGTCCCAGCTGAAGTGGACCAACAACATCACGCGCCTTTTCACCATCCAGCGTGACTGACTCCCGCCAACTCCTCACCTCCTGTGCGAGGAGTTAGCAACTCGTGGTAAGCGCGTTTCCTTCCGGGCTCCCGCTTCTTGTGACCTGCCCCGGACCAATTGAGGTCGTTTCCGACTTTGATTACGCCAGCCGCGTCAGCTCACCTGTGCTGTCGCCGAGCTGCTGGGTCTTGAGGTCCATCCGGTTGAGGAGGGAGAGCCACAGGTTGTTCAGCGGCGTGTCCTTGGGATAGACGACATGGCGGCCCGGCTTAAGCGTGCCGCAACCGCCCCCGGCCAGCAGCAGCGGGAGGTTGTCGTGGTTGTGCGCGTTGCCGTCGGAGTTGCCGCTGCCGTAGGCGAGCATGCAGTGGTCGAGCAGCGTGCCGTCGCCTTCCTTCACGGCCTTGAGCTTGCCAATCAGGTAGGCGAGCTGCGTGGTGTGGAAGCGGTTAATCTGGGCAATCTTCGCCTTCTTCTCCAGGTCGTTGCCGTGGTGCGAAAGGTCGTGGTGGCCTTCGCGGACGTTGATGAAGGGGTAGGCTTTGTTGCTCCCCTCGTTGGCGAGGACGAAGGTGCAGACGCGCGTGGTGTCGGTCTGGAAGGCGAGCACCATGAGGTCGGCCATGAGGCGGATGTGCTCCTCGTAAGTCGGGGGGATGCCGGTGGGCGCGGCAAAGCCCTCGGGGGCCTTCGGCTCGCCGAACTGGCCGGCGCGCTCGATGCGCAGCTCGATGTCGCGGACGGCGGAAAAATACTCGTCGAGCTTGCGCTGGTCGCTGCGGCCCAATTTGCCATTGAGGTCGCTGAAGTCGGCTTTCACCAAGTCGAGCACGCTCTTGCGTTGCGCGTCGCGCTTCGCCCGCTCGGCGGCGGAACCCGCACCGAAGAGGCGGTCGAAGACGAGCTTGGGGTTCACTTCCTTGGGCTGCGGCTGGGTGGCCGAGCGCCAGGACATCGTGGAGGAGTAAACGCAGGAGTAGCCGGAGTCGCAGTTGCCAGCCATCGAACCGGCCTCCGTGCCGATCTCAAGGGAGGCCAGACGCGTCTTGTCCGCGAGCCGCGAGGCGGCGACCTGGTCCACGGAGACGCCAGAGCGGATGTCGGTGCCGTCCGTCTTGCGCGGCTGGCAGCCGGTGAGGAAGGCAGCGAGCGCACGGGCGTGGTCGCCGCCGCCGTCGCCGTTGGCGCGGGCCTTGTCCGCCGTGAGGCCGGTGAGGATGGAGAAATCGCTGCGATACGGCGCGATGGGCTGAAGGATCGCGGGCAGCTCGGCGGGCAGATCGCCCTCGGCCTTCGGCGTCCAGTCCACCATGTTCTTGCCGTTGGGGACGTAGAGGAAGGCCATGCGGTTGGGCGCGGCCTTGCTGGCGGGGGTGTTGCCGGCGGCCCAGCCCGTCATCGGCCCCATCGCTTCGAGCCACGGGAGCGCGAGGGTCGCGCCGAGACCTTTGAGTGCGGTGCGGCGGGAGAGCGGGGAGGTTTTCACGTGCATAATTTCGTTGGCGTTTTGGACGGGGCGAGGAGCAATTCCTTCAGTTGGCTATCAGCGGTCAGCGGTCAGCAACCAAGAGAACGTGCCCGGATACAGGCCCCTCTTGGCTGGCCGCTGATAGCTGACCGCTCTCTTCCTACGCTCCGACTTCGGCGCGGGCGTCCGCTGCGAGGGCGGTGCTGAGATAGCGCTCACCGGTGGAGCAGGCGATGGCCACGAGGGTCTTGCCCTTGCTGCCGGGGCGCCTGGCGACTTCGATGGCCGCCCAGACATTCGCGCCGGTCGAAATACCGACGAGCAATCCCTCTTCCTTCGCCAGCCGGCGGGCCATCGCGAACGCGTCGTCATTGGAGACCTGCACGCACTCGGTGATCTGCGGGACGCCCTTGGCGTCCTTAAGGTGCAGGTTGGCCGGCACGAAGCCTGCGCCGGTGCCTTGAATCTTGTGCGGCCCCGGCTTCACCGGCTCGCCGTTGAGCGTCTGCGTGATGACGGGGGAATCCTTCGGCTCGACGGCGATGGCCTGGAAGGAGGGCTTGCGCGGCTTGATGACCTCGCAGCAACCAGTGAGCGTGCCGCCGGTGCCGACAGCGGCGATGAGGAAGTCCACCTTGCCGTCAGTGTCGTCCCAGATTTCCTCAGCCGTGGTGCGGCGATGGATTTCCGGATTGGCGGGATTCTCGAACTGCTGGGGAATCCAGGAGTTGGGCGTGGCGGCGGCGAGTTCCTCCGCCTTGGCAATCGCGCCCTTCATCCCTTTCGCGCCCTCGGTGAGGACAAGCTTCGCGCCGAGCATGGCGAGCAACACGCGCCGCTCCAGCGACATCGTCTCGGGCATGGTGAGGATGATCTGGTAGCCCTTGGCGGCGGCGACGAACGCGAGGGCGATGCCGGTGTTGCCGCTGGTGGGCTCGATGATGACGGTGTCCTTGTTGAGCCGGCCGCTGCGCTCGGCGGCCTCGATCATGGCCATGCCGATGCGGTCCTTGACGCTGCCGAGCGGGTTGAAGAACTCGCACTTGAGGAGAATCTGCGTGGCCGGGTCCACGCCGAGGCTGGCGGGGATGCGGTTGAGGCGCACAAGCGGCGTGTGGCCCACGGTCTCGACGATGTTGTTATAGATGCGGCCCATAATTGTGAATGGTTCTGAAGTGGAGCTGAACTGTGTCCGCGATTGTGGGCGGCAACGGGGAGGCGGCAAGGTTTTTCTCGGACACCTGCAATCAGTCCACCGCAGGCCACACGCTCGGGCCAAGTTGCTCTGACACCCGCCACGCAAGTTGGCCGGTGTTTCATTTCAGCGTTGCCAAGACGAGCGCAACCCTGCGGGTGAGGCACCGCGTTCGCGCAGCATCCGTAGGCTCAGCGCGTCGTGACGCTTGGCGAGGCGCACGCCGTGTTCATCGGTCATGAGGGGGCAGTGGGAAAAACCCGGAGCGGCGAAGCTGAGCGCTTCGTAGAGCAAAAGCTGGCGGGCCGTGCTGGCCAGCAAGTCCGAGCCCCGCACCACTTCGGTGATGCCCATCGCCGCGTCGTCCACCACCACGGCAAGCTGGTAGGCGGGCAGGTCGTCGTTCCGCCAGACCACGAAATCACCGAAGTCCACGCCCGCCTCGAAAGACTGCGGGCCGAGCTGGCCGTCGCGGAACTGGACCGCGCGCCCGTCCGGCACGCGGAAGCGCCAAGAGGGAGCGGGTTCTGAGTTTGGAGTTTTGAGTTCTGACTTAAGGCACGTTCTACCCTTCAACTCCGAACTGTTCCTGCACGTGCCCGGATAGACTGGCTCGTCCTCGCCTTGATGCGGCGCTTGAAGTGCGCGCCGCACGTCCTGCCGCGAGCAGGTGCACGGATAGAGAAAGCCGGCGGCGCGGAGCTGCTCGAACGCGACACGGTAGTGGGCCATCCGCTCGCTCTGCGTGTAGGGCGCGTGCAGCCCGCCGATGTCCGGCCCCTCCGCCCACGCGAAACCAAACCATCGCAAGTCCTCGAACATCGCCGCCACGAACTCTGGCTTGCAGCGCTGGCGGTCGAGGTCCTCGTTGCGGAGAAGGAGCGTGCCGCCCTGCTCCACAGCGCGCTCCTGCGCGGTCCAGAAGGTCCGCGCGTGGCCGAGGTGCAGATGGCCGGTCGGCGACGGCGCGAGCCGTCCACGGTAGGGACGCGAAGAGTTTATGCGACCTCCTGCGAATGGTGCGCCAGTGCTGCCGCCATGCCGGGGAGCGGGAAGGACAGGAGCCGCTGCACCTTCGCGCAGTTCATCGAGCAATCCGGCGGGCGGGGCGGCCCTTGGTAATTCTTCACCGAGTCAGGCTGAATTTTTCCGGGCAACGCGGGCCAGTGAGGGAGCAGGAGATTGGCGATTTCCCAGCGCGATAGCCGATCCGCGCCGCACAGATGGAACCGACCCGTCGCGCGCTGCCGGAGCAGTTCCCACATCGCACGCGCGGTGACGGGCGCGGCGGTGGGACAGCGGAACTCGTCCGTGAACAGGGAGAAGTTTTTCCCCGCCGCGAGGTCGGCGCGCAGCAGTTCGTTGAAGCCGCGGTTGCCGGTCGGGGACCGGCCAAAGTTGAGCGAGAGCCGCAGCACGGTGTGGCGAGGGTTCGCCAGCACGATCTGTTCAGCGGCGACCTTCGTCTCGGCATAGACGCTCAAGGGATTCGGTGCGTCGGTCTCGGTGTAGTTGCCGCGCTGCCCGTCGAAGACGAGGTCGGAGGAACAAAAGAAAAGCGGCAGGTCTGCGGCCAGTTCCGCGAGGCAGCGCGTGACCTCGATGTTCACCTTGCGCGCCAGCTCAGGATCGCGCTGGCAGACGGGGGGGTGCGCGATGGCTGCGCAGTGGAGAATCGCGG